>NZ_JBFRDW010000339.1:0-6455 GCF_052113985.1 Pseudoduganella sp. RAF53_2
CAGCAGGAGCTTCTCGGCTGTTTTCGCGTCGCCACCCTTGTCGGAGGCCTGCGCGCTTGCGCTGGCAGAGGCTTTTTCCGGCGCCTTATCGGACTTGCCGCATGCGACAAGCGCAGAGGCTACGGCGAGAGCTATTAGGGTATTACGCAACATAGAAATCTCCAGACGGGTTTTGAGCTTCGGTGAAACGACTTTTATCTTATTAAATTGCATACTTTGGCAGCGGGCAGAGTATCCGTGCCTGTACAGTCACTGTCAATTCATCTGTGACCGAACTGCGGGATTAAATGGATGGACTGCTGAATTTGAGGATAAACCGCAAACCAGGTGATTTTTGGAGAGAATGCAGGAGGGGCGGCGATTGCTACATTGATGAACGAATCGCCGCATTGTGTAGGGCGGATCATCGATCCGCCGCGCCGCTCAATCAGCGTGCGAAGAAACTGAAAATACCATAGCCGATGGCCATGCCGGTGCACAGTCCGCCGATGATTTCGACCTTGGTATGGCCCATGCGTTCCCGCAGCCACTTGTGGTCTTCCGCGTCCTTTGCGATGCGATTAATCGCGGCAGCCTGGCGGCCGACATGCTGGCGCAGACTGTTGGCGTCGATGATGACGATAAAGCACAGCGTGACCGCCACGCCAAAGGCCGGGTGGCCAATGCCCTCGCGCAGCGCGATCAGGGTCGCCATGCTCGATACCACGGCGCTGTGATTGGATGGGAATCCGCCATTACCGACCAGATTAAAAGCCCAGCGGCGGGCGCGGATCGAATTGATCAGGAATTTGATCGGACCGACAGTGATCCAGGTAATAACAGGTGTCAGCAGATAAGCGAGATCCATTGGAGGGCGTCCTAGTTGGCAATCGCCCATTATAATCGGCGCAACACATAATAAATAAGAGGGGAGTTTGCCCGCATGAAGCATTTCCGCATTTCGTTCTTCGTGACCATCGTGCTGATGGCCTGCGCCGCTGCCTGGGGTTATCAACACGGCGGCGTCAGCGCAGCGATAACCGCGCTATGGATCACGGGGGTGCTGGGCGTGATGGAAGTCTCGCTGTCCTTCGATAACGCGGTGGTCAACGCCTCCGTGCTGAAGGAATGGAATGCGTTCTGGCAGAAGCTGTTCCTGACGGTCGGCATTATCGTGGCCGTATTCGGCATGCGCCTGCTCTTCCCTCTCGCCATCGTCTCCGCCGCCACCGGCCTGAACATCGCGGAAGTCTGGACCATGGCCACCACCACGCCGGACGAATACTCGCGCCACCTGATGGGCGTGCACGAAGAAGTGTCGGCCTTCGGCGGCGCTTTCCTGATGCTGGTCTTCCTGAACTTCCTGTTCGACGAAGAGAAGGACGTGCACTGGATTCACTGGTTCGAAGAAAAGGTCGGCACCTATGGCACCGAGAGTCTGGCCGTGCTGCTTACCCTGCTGGGCGTGTTCGCCTGCGTGCAGCTGGTGCCGGCCGAGAAGCAGTTCAGCGTGCTCTACTCCGGCGCGGTCGGCGTGGCCATTTACGTTGGCGTGGGCTGGATCAGCGGGCTACTGGAAGAGGAAGAATCGGAAGGTGGTGAACTGGGCAAGGCCATCCAGCGCGGCAGCATCGGCGGCTTCCTCTACCTGGAAGTGCTGGACGCATCCTTCAGCTTCGACGGCGTGATCGGCGCGTTTGCCATCACCAGCGACGTGGTCATCATCATGCTGGGCCTGGCCATCGGCGCCATGTATGTGCGCTCGCTGACGGTCTACCTGGTGAATCGCGGCACGCTGGACGAATTCATCTACCTCGAACACGGCGCGCACTACGCGATCGGCGTACTGGCGCTGATCATGTTCGCCAGCGTGAAGTATCACATTGCCGAGTGGGTGACTGGCCTGTCGGGCGTGGCCTTCATCGTCATTTCGCTGTGGTCGTCCATCCGCTACAAGAAGAAGATGCTGGCCCAATGATAAGATTGCGCCGTTGCTAACTTCTTCGAGGCCCCATGCGCATCATTACCGTCATTCTTGGCCTGCTGCTGTCGCTTATTCTGCTGGCAGCGGCCTACACCTGGATCGCCCTGCACTACTCCTATTCCGAAGGCGAACGCGCGGGCTATCTGCAGAAGTTCTCCAAACGCGGCTGGCTGTGCAAGACCTGGGAGGGCGAGATTCTGCTGTCCTCCATGCCGGGGGCGATCCCTGAAAAGTTTGAGTTCACCGTGCGCGACGACGTGCTGGCCGCGCAGCTTGGCGCTGCCGCCGGCAAGCGCGTGGTACTGAGCTATGCCCAGCACAAGGGCGTGCCGACTTCCTGCTTCGGCGACACCGAATACTTCGTCGAACGGGTAACCGTCACACCGTAAAAGCAAGTGCCTGCCACATCGTGGCAGGCACCAGGTCTACGCCTCTGGTTTTAATCAAGCCGCCTGGCGCGCGCGCCACACGCTTGGCGCTGCCGCGGTAGCCTCGGCCGCCGAACCCGCCGCGCTGGTCAGCGCGATCTTCGCGTGGATACCGGCCAGCGCCTTCTCCGCCGCCTGCTGACGGCGGGTCTCCAGCGCCAGCAGCTGCTTCTTCGCTTCGACCATGGACGCCGTGGTATCGGCCAGCTTGCGCTGCATGGCCGCGTGGGCATGGGCAGTGTCCAGCAGCTCCTGCTGGCCAGCCAGCTTCTCCTGCTCGGCGCGAACTGCGGCTTCTTCCGCATCCGCGCGCTCCTTGGCTGCGGCAGCGGCGGCCTTCTCCGCTTCCAGGCGGCCTTCGATGGCCTTGGCGGCGCGCACTTCAGCCGCATTGGCAGCGCGCTGCTGCACCAGCTTCTGGTCGATCTGCGCCAGCGTCGAACGTTCGGCCGCCACGAATTCTTTTTCGGCCTCCAGCAGCGCTTCAGCAGCGGCAGTCTTCTCCTGCTCGGCGCGGGCGCGCTCGGCCTGCACCGAACCCAGTTCCGCAGCCAGACGCACTTGCGCGGTCAGCGCCTGCGTCACTTCCGCCTGGCGCGCCACATCGGCTTCAGCCTGCTCGGCCAGCGCGCGGGTGGCGGCAGCTTGTGTGGCCGCTGCGGCTTCCAGTTCCGCTTCCGCAGTCGCCTTGCGGCGTGCCGCTTCGGCCTGTTCACGCTCAGCCACCAGACGCGCCGCGGCGGCGGCAGTTGCGCGCTCTTCCTCCTCCAGGCGCAGCTTCATGGCCGCGATAGCTTCCTGCTCCGCCGCCACGCGGGCACGTTCAGCATCGGCCAGGCGGGCAGCATGGGCGGCCTTCTCCTGCGCCAGCGCGTTCGCGGCTTGTTGCGCCTCGACCTGCTCGGACAGCGCGGCGAATTCAATCTGTTCCGCAGCGGCCTGCTCAGCGATCATCACGGCGGACGCGCGGGACAGCGCCTCGCGCTCAGCGGCCATTTGCGCGGCGCGCTGCTGTTCTTCGGTGTCGGCGCGTGCGGCTTCGGCAGCGGCCTGCTCGGCGACCTTGCGCAGATTGGCCTGCTCCAGTGCGACCGCTTCCACTTCCAGCTTGGCGCGGGTTTCGAATTCAGCCTGCTGCTCGGCGTGCACGCGGGCCATCGCCACAGTGTGCAGCTGGCGGTCGGTGTCGATGCGCGCTTCGGTAGCGGCAATGATCTGGCTGTCCGCATCGCGGCGCGCCTGGGCCGAAGCGACAGCCATCGCTTCCAGGCGCTCGCGGTGCTGGGCCGCGTCGCGGATTTCCTTTTCGGTTTGCAGACGCAGATGCAGCGACATGGCGGCGCTGCGGTCGGATTCGGCCTTGGCCAAGGCGATCGCTTCGCGCTCCTGCTCCAGGTGCGCCAGCGCACGGGCTTCTTCAGCGGCGCGCACTTCCGCGGCAGCGCGCTTGAATGCGGATTCCAGCGCCACCTGGTCGGCGCGCTCACGTTGACGGGTTGCTTCCAGCGCTTCGGCTTCAGCCTGCGCCAGCTGTTCGGCGGTCTGGCGCGCAGCGTGGGCCTGGCGTTCATGCGCGCGGGCCAGGGTCGCCATGCGCGCATCGGCGGACGCGATGCTCACCACTTCATCCTTTGCCGCCTGCACCGCGGCGGCGCGCTCCAYAGCGTGCATGCGCGCCTGCTCGGTCTGGGCCATCAATTCTTCGGCCGCGCGGGCGGCTTGCTCGGTCAGCTTGGTTTCCTCAGCTACATGCTCGGCGGCGCGGCGGCGGCTCTCCTCCTCGGCCTTGGCGCGCTGTTCGGCGGCCTTGCGCACCTGGGTATCGGCTTCCACGCGGGCGCGCAGCTCGACGGTTTCCTGCTTCACCGCCTCCAGCTGGGCCACGCTGGCCGACGCGGCGGCGCGCAGGGCTTCCAGGCGCTCGCGGTTCACCTTGATCGCCTCCTCGGCAGCCTGCGCGTTCTGGAGCGCTGCGGCAGCGGCGGCGGCATCCATCGCAGCGCGATCTTCCGCCAGCGCACGGGCACGGGCCTCGGCGTGGGCGCGGCTCTCGGCAGCGCAGGCGGCCTTCGCCTCCGCTTCCACGCGAGCGATCGCCTCCTGAATCGCCTTCAACTCCGCCTCGGCACGGGCCGGACGCGCGAGCTCCTCCTCCGACAGATTCACCTGTTCATCGGGATCGAAAGTTTGGGCCAAGTTTTGCATAGGAAGCTCTCGCTTGATAAGTTGAGCTTCCATTATCGGGGACGCGGGGCCAGTCTCAGCCCGGAAGAAAGACGGGATTTCCCCGCCATTTCCCCAATTCGGGGTCCGATCCGACCCCAGTTTTATACGGGCCAGAGCGGGGGCTCGTCCATCAGCGCGATTTGCTCGCGCAATTCGAGAATGCGGTCCTGCCAGTAGCGCTGGGTATTGAACCAGGGGAAAGCTGCCGGGAAGGCGGGGTCGTCCCAGCGGCGGGCCAGCCAGGCGGAGTAGTGAATCAGGCGTAGCGTGCGCAGCGCCTCCACCAGATACAGCTCGCGCGGGTCGAATTCGCGGATGTCTTCGTAGCCGGCCAGAATATCGCCCATCTGCCGCACCATATCCCGACGATCGCCGGACAGCATCATCCACAAATCCTGCACCGCCGGCCCCATGCGCGCGTCGTCGAAGTCCACGAAGTGCGGACCGGCATCCGTCCACAGCACATTCCCGCCATGGCAGTCGCCGTGCAGGCGGATCATCGCCACATCCCCTGCCCGCTCATAGCAGCGCGCCACACCATCCAATGCCTGATCGACAACGCTCTTCCAGGGCGTCACCAGCTCCGGTGGCAGAAAATCATGAGCAAGCAGCCAGTCGCGCGGCTCAACGCCGAAGGTCGACGCATCCAGCGCCGGGCGCTCCACAAACGGCCGTGAAGCCCCCGCCGCGTGAATGCGGCCGATAAAGCGCCCCGTCCATTCCAGCACAGCAGGATCATCCAGCTCAGGCGCCCGTCCACCATGGCGCGGGAAAACGGAAAAGCGGAAGCCCTGGAAACTATGCAAGGTACGGCCATCGATCACGGAAGCCGGCACGGCCGGCACTTCGCGCTCTTCCAGTTCGGCCACAAATGCATGTTCTTCCAAAATTTGCGCATCAGTCCAGCGCCCCGGCCGGTAGAACTTGGCCACCAGCGGCTTGCCGTCTTCGATACCGACCTGGTAGACGCGATTCTCATAGCTGTTCAGCGCCAGCAGACGGCCATCGCCATACAGGCCGATGCTGGCCAGCGCGTCCAGCACGCAATCGGGGCTCAGGTCGGAAAATGGGTGTGCAGGTGTCATTCTCGCTATTGTAAGTGGCGCAGCGTATACTGTCGCCCTTAACTGAATAACAGAGCCCATCATGCAACTCGAACAGCCCCTCACCGAAAAAGAATTCGACGAACTTGACCAATTCCTGCTGGGCGACCTGAGCCCCGAGGATTCCATGACCATGGACCACCTCCATGGCTTCCTGACCGCCATCGCCATCGGCCCGGAGCCGATCACCCCGGCCGAGTGGCTGCCGCACGTGTGGGGCGAGGATGGCAAGCAAGCGCCGAAGTTCAAGAATGCCAAGCAGGAAGAGCGCATCGTCAACCTGATCATGCGCTTCATGAACGAGGTGCTGGTGACCTTCGAAGTGGCGCCGAAAGAGTTCGAGCCGCTGTTCGTGGAGCACGAGCACATGGGCCAGACCCTGATCGACGCCGAAGCCTGGTGCTGGGGCTTCTGGGAAGGAATGGAGCTGCGTCCGGGTTCCTGGGATTCGATCTGGGATTCGGAAGTGGCCGACCTGATGCGTCCGGTTTACCTGCTCGGCGCCGACGAGATCAAACCGGAAGAGCTGCCGGAAGTGGAAGATCCGCTGCTGGCCCACAAGCTGGCCCTCCAGCTGGAAGCCAATCTGCCGGCCATCCACAAATACTGGGTGCCGCGCCGCAAAGCCGGTGTCGAAACCGTCAAGCGCGACGAGCCGAAGGTCGGCCGCAACGACGATTGCCCCTGCGGCAGTGGCAAAAAATACAAGAAATGCCACGGCGCTGAGAGCTGACA
>NZ_JBFRDW010000340.1:0-6449 GCF_052113985.1 Pseudoduganella sp. RAF53_2
CCGTCAGCGGTGCGCGCAAAGTAGGATTCCAGTTCAGGCCACCGTAGATTTTGCGGAAGCGGTAGTGGCCATTAGCGATCTCGTAATCCGCACCCAGCAGGCCGCCGGGCACGGGGCGCGCATCGACAAAGTTATCCCCTCCCCCGCCGCGATGATGGCCGACCGACAGCTCGCTGCACAGCCACTGGATCACGCGGTTCAGATCCGCACGCGAAGCCAGATCAGGCAGGAAGACGGCATACTTGTCGCGCATCTTCGCCCAATCCACGCCGTGCATATGCGGATCGTAGAAGTAATCGCGATTGATACGCCAGGCTTCGTTATAAATCTGCGTCCACTCGGCGCGCGGATTGGCTTTGACCTCCAGCGCATCGATGCGCAGCTTGCCTTCGCTCGGCGACAGCAGTTTGCCGGTGGCCGAGCCCATTGCCCAGTTTTCCTTCAGGCGATGCAGCAGCTTCTTGCCGTCCGCACTGACTTCGAAATCGTCCGCTTCCGCGACCAGGGTTTCAGCCTTGCGCTCTTTCAGATCAAAGCGCTGCACCTGTTTCTTGCCATCGCTTTCGCGCAGGAAGAAGATCTGGCCTTCCGCACCGGCCTGCAAATCAAAATACTGCGACGCTGGCAGCGGCAGGTCGACCATGCGGGTCGAGATGCCATCGAAGTCGATACGGATTGGCGCCACGACCTTCAGCTTCACTTTTGGATCGTCGCGGCCAGTGACCGGATCGACCGGCGGCTTCTCGTCTTTTGGCGCTTCCTTCTTGTCCGCTGCCGCTTCCTTCTCTGGCGGCGGCGGTTCCTTCGGCGCGCCCTTCTCTTCATCGCTTTCCTTGATCAGCGGCGAAGGCAAGTCCTTGCGCAGTACCGTCATCCAGATCGTGCGCGTAACGCGGTTGTCCTCATTCTCCAGAGAGAACCAGTTGTTGCTCGGTCCCGCATCGGTCGAAGCGAAGTAATAGAGATATTTGCCGTTCTTATCGAATACGGGACTGGCGACATCGGACAAGCCATCGGTCACGGCATACGATTTGTTCTCGTCCAGCGCATAGATATAAGCGGTACGCGTGTAAGTGAGGGAGTTGAGCGTGTAAGCGATCCAGCGCGAATCCGGCGCCCAGGCTGCATACAGCGATTTGTTCACGCCGTAGATCGGTTCCGTAGCGATCTTCTTGATCGCGCCGCTTGCGAGATCGATCACGTACAGCGACCAGCTGTTGTCGATGTATGCGATCTTCTTGCAGTCCGGCGACCAGGACGCGCGTTCATAGAAACCTGCACCCTGCAGCTTGTACTTGCGGACTTCGCCCTTGCCATCCTGCTGGCGCACATGCAGCGCATACTCCCCCGACTCGTCGGAGAAGTAAGCGACCTGGCGTCCATCGGGCGACCATGCCGGACCGCGCTCGTGCACAGCGGGCGACTGGGTCAAATGGCGCACATCGCCTTTATCTGCGGGCAGCGTGAGGATATCGCCGCGGAATTCAAACGCCACGCGCGCACCCGATGGCGACAGCGAGGAATCTCGGATGTACTTAGCGCCGCGCACCCAGCGCTCGCGCGACAGGCCAAGATCTGCGCTCACGCCAATCACGAGGCGCTTGTCGCCGCCGTTGTCGAGATCGAGCATATGCAGATAGCCCGCCTGTTCGTAGACGATGTGATTGCCGTAGGCCGCCGCATTCAGCACGGGGAAGTCCACGTGCCGTGTCACCTGGCTGACCGCTTTCGTGCGCGTGTCGTACACCCACAGATTGAACTCGCCCACGCGGTCGGAGCGGAAGTAGACCTTGTCGCCGATCCACATCGGATCGACATCGTTGACGCGCGTTTCGGGCTGCGGAATTTTCTCAACCGAGCGGTCCGCGCCATTGAACAGCCAGAGCACGGAATTCAGACCGCCACGATAGCGCTTCCATTGCAGGAAGGCCGGCGAAGTCGGGTTGTAGGCGATGCGCTTGCCGTCCGGCGAATAGGCGGCGCGCGCTGCGTTGGGGATCTCCAGCTGCGTCTCCACGCCGCCGGAAACGGGCACCGTGTATAGCTGGCGATAGCGGTTGTTAAAGGCCGCTCGGGGCGACGTGAACATCACATGGCGCGAATCGGGCGTGAAGGCTTGCACCAGGTCCGCGCCGGGATGCCAGGTCAGGCGCTGCGGGATGCCGCCGCTGACCGGCAGCACATACACATCGGTATTGCCATCCACCTGAGCGCTGTAGGCAATCAGCTTGCCGTCCGGCGAAAACACGGGATTGGACTTTTCGCCGATGTCAGACGTCAGTCGTCGCACGCCGCCGCCGTCGTGGTTAGCGAGCCACAAGTCACCACCATAGATAAATGCAATGTGATCGCCCGAGATCGCGGGCTCGGACAAAAGGCGGGTATCGACAGTATTGGGAATTGCCCACGCCGCCATAGGCAGCAGAGCGAGAATGGTGCAGAAAACGCGGGTAAAGAACAAGCACGCCTCCTTCAAATAAGCGGCGCGGAGCGGCCCCAAACGCGCGGCACTCAACGCCAAATTAGCTAAACTAGCTACTTGCAAATAAGTGGGCCAGGACAGCCGGCATCCGCCCATCGTTATTTCGCCGGCAACAACAATAACATAAMCAATGTCGGGGAAAATATGGACACAGACCAGGCTCGGGTCGGCGCTGTCCCGCTCATGGACATCATGAATCTGCTCGCCAGTACGTTTTACGTGCTTGATGAGGCGGGACACTTCATTCTCTGGAATAAGCGGCTGGAATTCGCCACGGGCCTCAGCGCGGCGCAGCTGCGCACTGTCCATATGCTGGACCTGGTGGAACCGGCCGACCGTCCCAAGGTCGCGGAAGCTTTCTGCACTGTATTCCAGCAGCAGGAGCAAGTGCAGCTGGAAGCGCGGCTGCGCTTCGACGGACGTGACCTCCCCTACCTCTTATTTGGTACCCGGCTGCGCACCAGCGGCCAGGATTATCTGTGCGGCATGGGCGTCGACCTCGGTCCGCGCTACCGCCAGCAGGAAGCGCTGGAGCTGCGCGAACGGGCGCTGCATGCGGCCAGCAATGGCGTGGTAATTACCCGTTGCGATGGCGACAACAATCCGATCGAATATGTCAACCCGGCCTTCGAGCGGATTACCGGCTATAACGCGGACGAGGTGCTGGGCCTCGATTCGCGGCTGATGGCCGCGCCGGGCCTGGACGATCCGCAGCGCGCGGCCCTGCATGATGCGCTGATGGCGCATCGCCCCTGCTCGGTGGTATTCCGCAACCGGCGCAAGGATGGCCAGGTGTTCTGGAATCAGCTGTCGGTGACCCCGGTGGGCGACGGCGGCGGGCGTGTGACGCATTTCATCGGCATTATCGAGGATATTACAGCGCTGAAGGAACGCACCTCCCAACTGGAGCATCAGGTGACGCACGATGCGCTGACCGGCGTGGCGAACCGGACTCTGCTACGCGACCGGCTGGAACATGCCGTCCACTCCGCGCATCGCACGGGCGGGCATGTGGCGGTCGCCCTGCTCGATCTGAACAAATTCAAGGAAATCAACGACACCATGGGCCATGACGCGGGCGACCAGGTGCTGAAGCAAATCGCCCTGCGCCTGCGCGAAGCGGTCCGCGACACGGATACGGTGGCCCGGCTGGGCGGAGATGAGTTCGTGCTGGTATTGGCGGAGCAACCATCGCTGCGCTTCACCTTGCGCATGATCGAGCGCGTGCGCCAGGCTTTGGGGGAGGACTTGCATATTGATGGGCGGGATTTGTCCGTGGGCGCAAGCATGGGCGTGGCGGTTTATCCGCAGGATGGCGATAGTTTTTCTACGCTGCTGAAGGCGGCCGATGCGGCCATGTATACCGGCAAAGGCGCCGGTCCGGGAGCGGTGCATTTTTATTCGCCGGATATGGCATCCAGCTCCGAGGCGCGCCAGAAAATGGAATCGGCTTTACGCGACGCGGTAAATGGCGAAGATATTTATCTGCTTTATCAGCCGCATGTCTGTGTTTCGACCGGTAAATTGCAGGGATTGGAAGCTTTATTGCGGTGGCGCCATCCCGAGCACGGAGAATTATTACCCGGCGATTTTTTACCCGATGCCGAAGAAAATGGCTTGATCATTCCTATTGGACGGCGCGTATTGGAAGACGTTTGTGAAACGCTGGGCCGTTTGGCCTATTTAGGATTCGACGAGGTGCCCATTTCCTTTAATTCCTCGAATCGCGAATTCAGTCAGCGCGATTATTTGCCGCATATTGCCCGACGCGTGAAACACTATGGCTTGAATCCGGAACGATTGGAAATTGAGCTGAAGGAATCGCAGCTGATGAATAATCCGGAACGGGCGCAACGGCTGGCACATGGCGTGCACAAACTCGGCATTGGCCTGAATATTGATGAATTCGGTGCCGGCGCATCAAATATCGCTTGCCTGGGTGCGATGCAGGTACGGCGACTGAAAATGAGTTTCGGGCCAATTCGCAATATCGGACGCAGCGCGGCTTTGGCCAAGACCATGCTCGATATCGGGCATAACCTGAACTTCAAAGTGGTCGCTACCTGCGTCGAAAATAAAGCGCAGCACGACTTCCTCGCCGCGCACGGCTGCAGCAGCATGCAGGGCAATTTCATCTCCCGCCCACTGCCCCGGCCCGACCTGGAAAAATGGCTCACCGCTCTCTGAATATGCCAATATCTGGCACGTTCGCACCATAAAACAGCTCATTGAACTTTTCACTGCCCTACCTGTCCTAGCTCAACACCGCCGCCCATCGCGTGGGCTACAGTGCCTGAACTATCTCATCGGGGGTGCGCCATAAACGACGGGTTGGAAACTTATGAGAACAGAATTACCAAGCTTGAGGTAGCCGTGGAAAACAACGATAAAGCGTTGACCGCCATCAATGCGACGCTTATGGCAATTCATCAGGAAATAGCGGCGATTCGCGAAGAACGCAAACGCGATATAGATCCATTGCGCAATGAATTTACACTCAGTATTAATCAGCTGCGCACAGAGTTTCATCACGAGATTAATCAGCTACGCACGGAGTTCAATCATGCGATCGATTTGATGAGGGAAGAACATAATCGCAGCTTGCGCTGGATTGTTGGCGTGGTGATTGCCAATATGATGATGAATGCGGGAATATTAGCGCGAATGGCGCACGTGATATAAAAAAAGCCAACCCGCAGGTTGGCTTTTTTACTGAAGCGGCAAATGATTATTTGCGGTCTTTCAGTGGTGGTACGTCGCGAACGGTGGAACCGACGAACAGCTGGCGTGGACGGCCGATTTTCTGTTCTGGGTCGGCAATCATTTCGTTCCACTGGGCGATCCAGCCAATGGTACGGGCCATTGCGAAAATACCGGTGAACAGGGAAACTGGAATACCCAGGGCCGATTGAACGATACCCGAGTAGAAGTCCACGTTTGGATACAGCTTGCGGGAAACGAAGTATTCGTCGTTCAGTGCAATCTTTTCCAGTTCCATGGCCAGCTTGAACAGTGGGTCGTCCTGCAGGCCCAGTTCGTTCAGCACTTCGTAGCAGGTTTCGCGCATCAGTTTCGCACGCGGGTCGAAGTTCTTGTACACGCGGTGACCGAAGCCCATCAGCTTGACGCCGGAATTCTTGTCTTTCACCTGAGCGATGAAGGCAGGGATATTCTCAACGGTGCCGATTTCTTTCAGCATGTTCAGTGCCGCTTCGTTGGCGCCGCCGTGGGCAGGGCCCCACAGGCAAGCAATACCGGCAGCGATACAGGCGAACGGGTTGGCGCCCGAGGAGCCAGCCAGACGCACGGTCGAGGTGGAAGCGTTCTGCTCGTGGTCTGCGTGCAGGATCAGGATGCGGTCCAGAGCGCGCACCAGCACGTCGTTGACCTTGTACTCTTCGCATGGGTTACCGAACATCATGCGCATGAAGTTCGCGGAGTACGACAGGTCGTTGCGTGGGTACATGAACGGCTGGCCGATCGAATACTTGTACGCCATGGCGACCAGGGTCGGCATCTTGGCGATCAGGCGGATCGCGGAGATTTCACGCTGCTTGGCATCGTTGATGTCCAGCGAGTCGTGGTAGAACGATGCCAGCGCGCCGACGGTGCCAACCAGCACGGACATCGGGTGCGCGTCGCGGCGGAAGCCACGGAAGAAGAACTGCATCTGCTCGTGAACCATCGTGTGCTTGGTCACGGTATCTACGAACTCTTTCTTCTGCGCTGCGTTCGGCAGTTCGCCGTTCAGCAGCAGGTAGCAGGATTCCATGAAGTCGGCGTTCACTGCCAGTTGCTCGATCGGGTAGCCGCGGTATTGCAGTTCGCCCTTGTCACCGTCGATGTAGGTGATGGTGGAATTGCAGGACGCGGTCGACATGAAGCCCGGGTCATAGGTGAACTTGCCGGTAGCGCCGTACAGTTTGCGGATGTCGATGACGTCCGGACCAACGGTGCCCTTGTAGAT
>NZ_JBFRDW010000341.1:0-6435 GCF_052113985.1 Pseudoduganella sp. RAF53_2
CGCCTTCGCCTTCTCCAGCTGCGCGACTACTGCCTCCAGCACTTCTTTCGATAGTTTAGGATCGTCGACGGCGCGCGACAGTACCAGGCCTCCGATCAGGGCCGCGTAGGCCGCGATCGATTGCCGCATCTGCTCTTCCGGCGAGCCTTCCAGCGTGTCGGCCAGCATGCGCAGCTGAACCCGCGCACCTTCCGTGAAGGCATGGCGCACCTGGTCGCCCGCGCGCGCCACATCCGGACCCAGCGAGGCCACGGCACAGCCAATGCCGGGATTATCGCGGTGGGCGGTAGTCATATAGGCCCGCGCCAATGCCGACAGCGGCTCGCCTGCCCCCTTGGCAAGAATCTTCTGCCATTTGGCTACCGAGCCTTCCATCGCCTTGCCGCATGCCTCCGCCAGCAAGTCCTCCTTCGACTCGAAATGGCCGTAGAAGCCGCCATGCGTCAGCCCTGCGCCCTTCATCAGGTCGGCCACGCCGATGCCTTCGTAACCCTTCTCCCTGAATAATTTTGATGCCACTTCAACAATACGTTCGCGGTTTAAGGCCGCCTGCTCCCGACTCACTCTCATGATCTCACCTTGACTTTAATAATTATGATCGTAATATATACTGAAATTGATGACGCTCGTAATTTAAACATTTTAGCGGGGATCGCAGCGAATGCAAGACCGCCGGCCCGCAGTAAAGGAGAAACGATGAAAGCCGTAATCAGCGCCTACGCGCGCTCCCCCTTCCATTTCGCCCGCAAAGGCAAGCTGGCCGAAACCCGTCCCGACGATATCGCGGCCCAGGTAGTCAAAGGCCTGATCCAGCGCACCGGCATCGAGCCGCGCTTGCTGGATGACGTGATCCTCGGCTGCGCCTATCCCGAATCCTCGCAGGGCAATAACCTGGCGCGCGTGGTGTCGCTGCTGGCAGGCTTTCCGTTTGAAGTACCGGGCATGACCGTGAACCGCTTCTGTGGCTCGTCGATGTCGGCGATCCATATCGCCGCCGCGCAGATTGAAGCGGGCCTGGGCGAAGCCTATCTGTGCGTGGGCGTCGAGTCCATGACCTTCGTGCCGCAGGGTGGCTTTAACTTCTCGCCCAACCCGGAACTGTACGAGAACTCCGATACCTATATCAGCATGGGCGAAACCGCCGAGAATGTGGCGCGCGAATACAAGGTGGCGCGTGCCGACCAGGAAATGCTGGCCTACCACTCGCACCGCAAGGCTGCCGCCTCGCGCGAAGCGGGTCTGCTGAAAGATGAGATCGTGCCCGTGGTCGCGGCCAATGGCGACACCATTTCCGAAGACGGCTGCATCCGCCCGGCCACCACGCCCGAAGCGCTGGCGGGGCTGAAGCCGGCCTTCCGCGATGATGGCGTGGTCACGGCCGGAACGTCCTCGCCGCTGACCGATGGCGCCTCCGCGGTGCTGGTGACCAGCGAGGCATTCGCCCGCAAACACGGTCTGAAGCCGAGCGCCCGCATTATCGGCATGGCTTCCGCTGGCGTCGATCCTGCCTTCATGGGTATGGGTCCCGTTCCTGCCACGCGCAAGGCGCTGGCCCAGGCGGGCATTAGTGTGCAGGACTTGTCGGTGGCGGAAGTGAACGAAGCCTTTGCTTCGCAGGCACTGGCCAGCATCCGCGAACTCGGACTCGATCCGGAAATCCTGAACATCGATGGCGGCGGCATGGCGATCGGCCACCCGCTGGGCGCGACCGGTGCGCGCATCACCGGCAAGGCCGCGTCCCTGCTGCAGCGCACGGGCGGCCGTTATGCACTGGCCACCCAATGCGTGGGCGGCGGCCAGGGCGTCGCCACCGTGCTCGAAAAGATGTAAGAACATCCTCCCGGGGTGTAGCGACCGGTTGGGAGACCGATCGTGCTTGGGCGGCGGTCCGCTTGAACGGACTTGCCGCTCTTTTTTTATTGCGCCATCGCCAGCTCGACGCAATTGCGGCCCGCGCGCTTGGCGCGGTGCAGTGCGTCGCTCAGGCGCCTCAGCGCATCCGCCCCGCCCTCGTCGGGCGCCAGCTGCGCCACGCCGAGGCTGATGGTCACCGTGTCGCAGCCCGGCAGCTCGGTATCGGCGATGGTTTCGCGCAGCTTTTCCGCCAGCTTCAGCGCATCGATGGCCGAAGTGTGGGTCGCGATGATGAGGAATTCTTCGCCGCGCATTCGCGCCAGCGTGTCCGAATTGCGCAGACGGCTCTGCACGGTGTCGGCCACCACACGCAAGGCCTGGTCGCCGATCGGGTAGCCGTAGATGTCGTTCACGGAACGGAAATTGTCGATGTCGAAGGCGATCAACGCCARCGGCAGGCTGTAGCGGCGGGCGCGGCGCACTTCCGCATCCAGGGTGCGCTCGCCTTCGCGGCGGTTGACGGCGCCGGTCAGCGCGTCGACGGTAGCGATTTCGGTCAGGGTGCCGGCCAGCGCATCGTTCTGCTGGCGCAGTTCGCTCATCGCCAGGCCGAAGCTGATGAACTGGGCCAGGCTGTTAAAGCAGGAGAAGTGCTCGCGCGAGAATTGCATGTGGCGGTCGAACATCATGCACACCGACCCCAGAATCGGCCCGCCCGGTTCGCTGCGCAACGGCATCGCCAGCACCATGCGCACATGATGGTCGTGCAGCGCCATGGCCAGTTCCGGCTCGCCCGACTTTTCCGGCGCATCCAGCAGCACCAGCTCACCTGAGCTGACGGCCAGCAGCGGCGGGAACACATCGCGCAACGAGGACTCCAGCAGGCGTTCGCGGCCTTGCAGCAGCTGGGCCAGGTCCAGATTATTGCGCTCTTCCTCGGCCACCAGTTCCAGATTGCCGCGCTCCTTCATTTGCAGCAGCGCCGCGTGGCACACACCGGGGAAGCTGCACAGCGAAGCGCAAATGCGGGTCGCCATCAGCGGCAGCTCGTCCAGGCGGCTCATGGCGCGCTGCAGGCTGCGCTGGATGGCCAACAGATCGCGCAACTCCTCCTCCTTGTCGAGCAGGGCTTGCTGGGCGGCGGCTTGCGGGTCCAGCGGTGGACGCAGCATGGCGTCGACCACCTCGCGCAGCTCGCCCTTGAGAATAGGGCTGATCCGGTATTGCAGGGGGCCGCAGGCCATCAGTTCCGGAATCCATACCGTGCTGCCGTAGGGGCAGATCACCAGCACCGGTTCGCCGTCGCGGGCGCGTACCAGGCTGCTGAGCGCGGCCAGGCTGGCGGCGCTGCTGGTATCGTAGCCGCGCAGATCAAGCACCAGCAGGTCGATGCGGTGCTCTTCCAGCGTGTCCTGGGCGATGCCGGCGTCGTCCACCATGAACAGGCGGCCAAAGCTTTCGGCACAAGCGGCCTGGAATTCGGCGCGCCGCTCGTCCGCCGGATTAAGAAACAGGCCGGCTGGGGCCCGGCGGCCTTCGGTTTCAGACATGGCGTTCCCCGCAATAACTGTTATTAAAATTCTATCTCATTAGTGTGCCATAAATTCAACTATTGCAACATTCTTTTTATGTGAGGACGCGCACGGTTCACAACGCTCTCAGCGCCAATACTGGTCTTTCCTCATTGGGAGTTACAGCAATGGCACAGTCAGAAAACAAGGCCGACGCGGGCAGCATGCAGCGCGAAATCCAGCAACAGCAGGACCAGCGCGACAGCGGCCAGCCGCCGAAAGAAAACAAGCAGCCCGCGCAAACAGGCACCCACGATTTCCCCGGTACGCCGCTGCCGGACCAGCACCTGGCCAAGCCGGGTCTGGAACATGAAATGGAACTGAAGCCGCAGTTCATGGCGCCCGATTACTGCGGCAGCGGCAAGCTGCATGGCATGGCCGCCATCATCACCGGTGGCGATTCCGGCATCGGCCGCGCGGTAGCCGTGCTGTATGCGCGCGAAGGCGCGGACGTGGCCCTGGTCTATCTCAGCGACGAGCAGGCAGATGCGGTCGAGACCAAACGCTGCGTCGAAGCCGAAGGCCAGCGCTGCATTCTGATTCCCGGCGATGTGCGCGACCCGCAGTTCTGCTATCACGCGGTGGACGAAACCATTCAGGCTTTCGGCAAGCTCGATGTGCTGGTCAATAACGCGGCCTATCAGGAACACGCGGCGAAGCTGGAAGATATTTCGGAAGAGCGCTTCGATCTGACCATGAAGACCAATATCTACGGCTACTTCCACATGGCGAAGGCCGCTCTGCCGCATATGAAGAAAGGCGCGTCCATTATTAATACCGGTTCGGTGGTCGGACTGAAAGGCTCGCCCAAGCTGCTCGACTATTCGATTACCAAGGGCGCCATTCACGCCTTCACCATGTCGCTGGCGGCGAATGTGCTGGAACAGGGCATCCGTGTGAATGCCGTGGCGCCGGGACCGGTGTGGACGCCGCTGAATCCCTCCGATGCGCCGCCGGAAAAGGTGAAGAAATTCGGCGAAGGCACGTCGATGCACCGCCCGGCCCAGCCGGAGGAGCTGTCGCCGGCCTATGTGTTTCTGGCCGCGCCCAGCTGCGCGAGCTATATTACAGGTATCGTGCTGCCGGTGACCGGCAGCGTGGGCGAATAAGGAGGCTGCCATGGCACGCTCGCTCTGGAAAGGCGCCATCAGCTTTGGGCTGGTGCATATCCCGGTCGAGCTGCACACGGCCATTCAGAACCATGACCTCGACCTGACGATGCTTGATAAGCGCGATTTCTCGCCGATCGGCTTCCGCCGCTATAACAAGGGCACGGGCAAGGAAGTCACCTGGGACAATATCGTCAAAGGCTACGAATACATGGACGGCGAATATGTCGTGCTGTCCGATGAGGACCTGCGCCAGGCCAATCCCAAGGCCACGCAGACCATCGATATCCTGGCCTTTGTCGATGCGGATTCCGTACCACTGACTTTCTACGAAACGCCCTACTATCTTTCTCCGGGCCGCGGCGGCGATAAAGTCTACGCCCTGCTGCGCGAAACGCTGAAGAAGGCGGCCAAGGTGGCGGTGGCCACGGTGGTGATCCGCACCAAGCAGCATCTGTGCGCCCTGGTCGCGGTGGGCAACGGCATCATCATGAATACTTTGCGCTATGCGACCGAGATCCGCAGTCCGGAAGACCTGAAGCTGCCGGGCAGCGCCAAGGCGTCCGGCATCACGGATAAGGAATTGCAGATGGCGCTGTCGCTGGTCGAGGGCATGAGCGATGAGTGGAATCCCAAGGATTACCACGATACCTATCGTGAAGACGTGCTCAAACTGGTCGATAAAAAAGTGAAGGCCGGGCAGACCAAGACCATCACTCAGCCATCGAAAGAGGAAGCCGCACCGAAAGCCTCGAATGTGGTGGACCTTGTTGCGCTGCTGAAGCAAAGCCTCGGCGGGGCGAAGCCGTCCAGGCAGCGCAAGGGCGGCGCAGACACCGAATCCGAGGAGACCGAGGAAGTCGCGGAGGAGGAAGAAGCCGAACCGGCGAAACCGCGCCGCAGTACAACCGCTCGCAATGGCAGCTCGCGCACGGCGTCCGGCCGCAGCACGACCTCGGCGCGCAAGACCAGCACCACGCACGCGGCCACCAAAGCCGCCGCCAAACGCGCCGCGACCAAGACGCCAGCGCGCCGCAAGGCCGCCTAGAACCCACGGCAGAAAGCAGGTGGCTGCCACGGCGTGGCAGCCACCAGGTTCACGCCTTGGGTTTTAAACGATACCCAGCTTTTTCATGGCGGCCGTGATACTGACGGCGCTCCTGGTGTAATCCGCCCAAGGCGCATTGCCCTTATCCAGGCGCGTGTGAACCGTCTGCACCGTCCAGTGATCGCCGCCGTGCAGCTTATCCAGCTCACTCCACTCCACCGGCACCGAGATGCCCAGCCCCGGCCGCGTGCGCGCGGACCAGGCGGTGATGGTGGTCGCGCCGCGTCCATTGCGCAGATAGTCGATGTAGATTTTGCCGACGCGGTTTTTTGGCCCGCTCTTGAAGGCGAAACGGTCCGGCAAGGTGCGCGCCATGTGCTCGACGATCTCCTTGCTGAAGGCTTTGACCGTGTCCCAGTCGTAGTAAGGCTTGATCGGCACGAACAGGTGCAGGCCTTTGCCGCCGCTGGTTTTCAGGAAGGCCGGCAGCCCAAGTTCATCAAGGAAGGCACGCACCAGCTGGGCCGCTTCCTGGATCTGCGACCATTCAACGCCCTGGCCGGGGTCGAGGTCGAACACGATGCGGTTCGGCTTTTCGTAGTTCTTGCCGAAAGCGTTCTGGGTGTGGAATTCCACCACATTCCACTGGGCGGCGGACAGCAGACCCTCCGCAGTCGCGATGTCCAGCATCGGCGGATGATCGGGGTCGAGCTCCTGCGGGAACTGCTTCACGCCAGGCAGCTTGCCGACTTCCGAATGCTTCTGGAAAAACAGCTCGCCCGCAACGCCGGACGGCGCACGCACCATCGCGACCGGCCTGCCCTTCAAGTGCTCCAGCATCAGGGCACTGACC
>NZ_JBFRDW010000342.1:0-6418 GCF_052113985.1 Pseudoduganella sp. RAF53_2
CTCCCAGCGGCATGCAGCCCATGATCACTGCCGCTGTTGCCGCGGCAGCAGTCGCCGGCGCACCGACTCCCGCCGCTCCGCAGCGCGCTTGCGGCGGTTCTTGAAACCCACGGCATGAGACAGGTGGCTGCCACGATGTGGCAGCCACCAGGTTTGCGCTGGTGGTTTGGGTGTTAAGCTTACGCACCATGAACCCAATGCGCCACATGTCCAAAATCCTCGCCTTCACGCGCTTCTCGCTGCGTGACCTGTTTGCCACCGCAACGCCCACCATCATCGTCATCGCCGCAGCGCTGATCGCAGCGTACCTGATCATCGACCCCGCCCCGCCACGGCAGGTGAGTCTGGGCAGTGGCCAGGAAAACAGCGCCTACGAAAACATCGGCCGCAAATACCAGGCCGCCATGAAAAAGCACGGCATCGCCGTGACCCTGCAAACCTCGCACGGTTCGGGCGAAAACCTGCGCCGCCTGAACGAAGGCAAGGTGGATATCGCCTTCGTCCAAAGCGGCTCCACCAACGAAGTCGAGGCCGAGCGCAAAGGCCTGATTTCCCTGGGCAGTCTGTTTACGGAACCGGTCTGGCTGTTCATGCGCGAACAGAAAAAGCCCGTCACCTCGCTCACCCAGCTCAAGGGCCTCAAGATCAATCTCGGCGCCAAAGGCAGCGGCACGCCGCGCCTGTTCCGCCAGGTGCTGGACGTCAACGGCCTGACGCCGGCCGATCTCCAGGTCAGCAACCTGGAAAACACGCCCGCCACGGTGGAACTGCTGGAAGGCCGCATCGACGGCCTGGTATTCGCCGCCGCGCCGGACGATCCCCTGATCCAGATGCTGCTGCAAACGCCCGGCATCCAGTTGTTCGACTTCACCCAGGCCGAAGCCTATACGCGCCGCCTGCCTTTCCTCACCCACGTCACGCTGCCGCGCGGCATTGTGGACCTGGGCCGCGACCTGCCGTCCCGCGACTACCAGCTGATAGCGCCGACTGCCACGCTGGTGGCGCGCGAGGATCTGCATCCTGCGCTGATCGAGTTGTTCGTGGAAGCCGCCGCCCAAATTCACGGCGGGGCAGGGTGGTTCCAGAAGCAGGGCGAATTCCCTTCGCCGCGCTACACCGAGATTCCGGTGGCGCGCGAAGCGGCCAAGTTCTACAAGGACGGCCCGCCTTTCCTGCAGCGCTATATGAACTTCTGGCTGGCGACTTTCTTCGACCGCATGTGGGTGCTGGTGGTGGCGCTGGGTGCGCTGATTCTGCCGCTGTCGAAGATCGTGCCGCCGCTGTATGTGTGGCGCATCCGCTCGCGCGTGTATCGCTGGTACGGCCAGCTGCGCCGGGTGGAACAGGCGCTGGATGATGCGCCGGACGAAAAGCGCAAGGAAGTCAGCGAGCAGCAACTGAAGCGGCTCAACGATATCGAGGACCGCGTCAACCGGCTGTCGGTGCCGCTGTCGTTTGCGGATGAATTCTACGGCCTGCGCAGTCATATCAACTTCGTGCGCCAACGTATTGCCGGCGCGGCGGATCGATGATCCGCCCTACGTAACATTACGTAGAAAAGTTGGCGATTTGTCTAGGCAAGTGTTGTATCTTAAGGAAGATTACTTCAATTACACGCGATTTTGTTGACTAAACAGTCAGGTTGACCCAATGATATTTGGTAGGTCTTCAATAGAAAGACCCCAAGGGATAGAAAGCAGCAATCGTCCTTTCAAATACCATCACATCAGAGGGTTAATTATGAGTATTGCCGCACCAAGAAAACACGTTCTTGCAGTAAGCATTGCCACCCTGTTTGCCACCGGCGCCGCGATGGCGCAAACCCAGGCCCCGGCTGAAGACAATGTCAGCACCGTGGTCGTGACCGGTACCCGCGTTTCGAACCGCACCGTGCTCGACACGACGGCGCCGGTTGACGTCATCAACGCTGAAACCCTGAAGAACACCGGCGTGCCGGAAATCTCGCAGGCTTTGTCTGTTGCCCTGCCATCGCTGAACTTCCCGCGCCCCGGCCTGGCTGACGGCACGGACACCATCCGCCCAGCTACCCTGCGTGGCCTGGCGCCGGATCAGACCCTGGTGCTGGTGAACTCCAAGCGCCGCCACACCTCCTCGCTGGTGAACCTGAATGGCACCATCGGCCGCGGCTCCGCTGCGGTCGACCTGAACACCATTCCGACCGCTATGGTGAAGAGCATCGAGGTGCTGCGCGACGGCGCATCCGCCCAATACGGTTCGGACGCGATTGCCGGCGTGGTCAACATCCGCCTGCGCGACGACAAGAAAGGCGGCGAGGGCACCATCAGCTACGGCAAGCGCGACACCGACTACGAGTTCACGCCGATTCCCGGCCCGGCTGGCGCCACCTGGGATACCAGCACCAATTCGCGCCACCGCGTCGACGGCGGCACCTTTACCGCCAGCGTATGGAAAGGCCTGGAACTGGGCGAAGACGGTTTCCTGACCGTGTCCGCCGAACAGAAAAACCAGAGCCACACCGAGCGTGGCGGCTGGGACACCCGCCAGCAATACCCGCTGGTGAACGGCGCCTTCGATCCGCGCGAGAAAACCATCAATCGCTTCAACGCCTGGTATGGCGAGCCTGAGCTGCACCAGTCCACCGTGTTCGCCAACGCGGGCTATAACCTGAGCGGCAGCACCAAGCTGTATGGCTGGCTGAGCTACCAGAACCGCGATGCGCGTTCCGCCGGCTTCTTCCGCCGCGCCGTGCAGGACCAGAACATCATCAGCATCTATCCGGATGGCTACCTGCCGATCATCGCGCCAAACGTGAAGGACTACAGCGCGGCGCTGGGCATCTCGTGGAACTTCGCCGACTGGGACATGGATGCATCCATCGTCTACGGCAAGAACAAGATGGACTTCGAGATCGAGAACACGCTGAACCGCTCGCTCGGCCCGTCCAGCAAGACCGACTTCGATGCCGGTGGTTTTTCGTATGACCAGACCGTGGCCAACCTGTCGGCCGTGCGCCAGTTCGAAGTGGGCCTGGCATCGCCGCTGAACGTGGCGATCGGCGCCGAAGCGCGCAACGAAGCGTACAAGCTGCATGCAGGCGAGCCGGATTCCTGGCGCAACGGCGGTGTGCTGCTGGCTAACGGCACGCCGGCACCGTCGGGCTCCCAGGTCTTCCCTGGCTTCCGTCCGGCCGACGAATCGGATACCAGCCGCCGCGCTTACTCGCTGTATGCGGACGTGGAAGCCAATGTGACCAAGGAGTTCCTGGCCTCCGCTGCCGTGCGCGGCGAGCACTACACGGACTTCGGCAATAACTGGTCCGGCAAGGTCGCGGGCCGTTATAACTTCACGCCGGCATTCGCTCTGCGCGGGTCGGTACAGAACGGCTTCCGCGCACCGTCGCCGCAGCAGCAGAACTTCACCTCGACGGCGACCAACTTCATCAACGGCGTACCGTACGACATCACCACCTTCAAGCCGACTGCAGCGGCTGCGGTGGCGCTGGGTGCGAAGCCGCTGGACGCCGAGAAGTCGACCAACTTCTCGCTGGGTGCAGTGAGCAAGCTGGGCAAGGCCAGCATCACGGTCGACGCCTTCCAGATCAAGATCCGCGACCGCATCGTGCTGTCCGAGAACCTGACCCAGACCAATGTGCGTAACTACCTGACCAGCCTGGGCTTCATCGGTGTGGGCGGCGGCCGCTTCTTCATCAACGGCGTGAACACCACGACCCGCGGTGTGGACGTGGTCGGCAACTACCCATGGAATGCAGGCACGGCAGGCAAATTCGACCTGACCCTGGCCGGCAACTACACCAAGACCGAAGTGACCAAGACGCCGGTGACCGCGCAGCTGGCTGCGCTGAATCCTGCGCCGGTACTGTTCGACCGCATCAACGTGCTGACCTTTGAGCGCGGTACGCCGAAGACCAAGTTCACGGCAAGCGGCAAYTGGTCGCTGGGTCCGTGGGGCGCAACCCTGCGCGCCACGCGCTACGGTTCGGTGCTGCAACCGGGCACCACCGCAGCGCTGGACTTCACCCTGGGCGCCAAGACCCTGGTGGATCTGGAAGGCCGCTACAAGATCACCAAGAACCTCAGCGCTGCTGTGGGTGCGGAGAACTTGTTCGACCAGTATCCGGATGCGTATCCGGCTGTGCTGAATGCAACGGGTAACGCACCGTTCGGTAACTACTCGCCGTTCGGCCGTTCCGGCCGCTTCATCTACGCACGATTGACGTACTCGCTGTAAGAACCAAGGGCGTAAAACAGGTGGCAGGCACGATGTGCCTGCCACCAGGTTTCTGCCTTGGGTTCTAAATCAGGCGCCGGTCCACGGCAAGCCGGCCTTGCACCAGCCGCCTACCTGCTTGCGGTGGCCTTCCGCATCCTTGTCCCCTTCAAAGCCTTCCAGAATGTCGTAGCACTCGGCATAGCCATTTTCGGTCGCCAGTTTGGCCGAATGGCGCGAGCGCACGCCGGAGCGGCACAGGAACAGCAGCACCTCGTTCTTGCCCGCCTGGGCCGCCAGCTGGGCCAGGAATTCCGGATTCGGCGTTCCGCCCGGATACAAACTCCACTGCACCGCGCCATGCTGGCCGGCGGGAATATTCACACGGCCAACCCAGTCGCGCTCGGCATTGGTGCGCACATCGATCAGCTTGACCGAGGAATCGCCCTGAATCAGGGCAAAAGCCTCCTGTGGCGTGACGGCACCAGCATAGCCGCCGGGCGATCGTTCGCGTGCCCGGTCCAGGATGTCAGAGGTGGAACTCATAGTTAGTTTTCCTTTATGATGGCATGCACCGCAATGATGCGTTTTCAGCTAATCGCCCAATTTCGCACCAAAGAAGTGCAAAATATCGCAAATGCACCGCGGTGGTGCGCACATCTTTGGCTCAACCGCAGGGGAGTGCTTGGCACGATTTCTGCTTAATGTACCATCAGCTTTTGCCGCAGCCTAGCGCGCGGCAGTTTATTCACTTAGGAGATATGCAATGGCAATGACCGCCGCAGACGTTCTGAAGATGGTAGCAGATCACGAAGTCAAGTTCGTGGACTTCCGTTTCGCCGATACCCGTGGCAAGGAACAGCACGTAACCGTGCCAGTTTCCCACTTCGACATCGACAAATTTGAGTCGGGCCACGCCTTCGACGGTTCTTCGATCGCTGGCTGGAAAGGCATTGAAGCCTCCGACATGATCCTGCTGCCGGACCCGAACACTGCCAATATCGATCCGTTCATGGAAGAGACCACGCTGTTCATGCAGTGCGACGTGATCGAGCCATCCGACGGCAAGGGCTATGACCGCGATCCACGCTCCATCGCCAAGCGCGCTGAAGCCTACCTGAAGTCCTCCGGCCTGGGCGATACCGCCTACTTCGGCCCGGAGCCAGAATTCTTCATCTTCGACTCCGTGAAGTGGAAGATCGACATGTCCGGCGCCATGGTGAAAGTGGACTCCGACGAAGCTTCCTGGTCGACCGACAAGGACATCGAAGGCGGCAACTCCGGCCACCGTCCAACCGTGAAGGGCGGCTACTTCCCAGTGCCTCCAGTCGACTCCTTCCAGGACATGCGCTCCGAAATGTGCCTGATCCTCGAATCCATGGGCATCCCGGTCGAAGTGCACCACCACGAAGTGGCTGGCGCCGGCCAGAACGAAATCGGCACCAAGTTCTCGACCCTGGTTGAGCGCGCCGACTGGACCCAGAACCTGAAATACGTGGTCTGGAACGTGGCCCACAGCTACGGCAAGACCGCTACCTTCATGCCTAAGCCTATCGTTGGCGACAACGGTTCCGGCATGCACGTGCACCAGTCGATCTGGAAAGACGGCAAGAACCTGTTCGCCGGCGACGGCTATGCTGGCCTGTCCGACTTCGCCCTGTACTACATCGGCGGCATCATCAAGCACGCCAAGGCACTGAACGCGATCACCAACCCAGGCACCAACTCCTACAAGCGTCTGGTTCCTGGCTTCGAAGCACCGGTGAAGCTGGCTTACTCGGCGCGTAACCGTTCCGCATCGATCCGTATCCCGCACGTGGCGAACCCGAAAGGCCGCCGCATCGAGACCCGTTTCCCGGACCCACTGGCTAACCCATACCTGTGCTTCGCGGCACTGATGATGGCCGGTCTGGACGGCGTGCAGAACAAGATTCACCCAGGCGAAGCAGCGTCCAAAGACCTGTACCACCTGCCACCGGAAGAAGATGCACTGATCCCGACCGTCTGCGCGTCGCTGGAAGAAGCGCTGGATCATCTGAACAAGGACCGCGAGTTCCTGACCCGCGGCGGCGTCTTCACCGACACCATGATCGACGCTTACATCGAGCTGAAGATGCAGGAAGTGACTCGCATGCGCATGACCACCCATCCGGTGGAATTCGACATGTACTACTCCCTGTAATTGCCGGGACACGGCGGAGCATTAATC
>NZ_JBFRDW010000343.1:0-6393 GCF_052113985.1 Pseudoduganella sp. RAF53_2
GATCGTGCTGTCTTCGCTCAACCTGCCGGTCGCACTGGCGGGTTTGCTGATTTCGATTGAGCCGCTGATCGATATGGGACGCACCGCGCTCAACGTCAGCGGGGCCATCACGGCGGGCACACTGACCAGCCGTGTGATGGGCGAAACCAATCTGGAAATTTTCAACAGCAACGTCGAGTTGCGGCCCGATAGCGAAGAACAGGCGGCTTAAGCGAAGCGCCGCCCTTTTGTCGATTCGTCTACCATGTGCCGCAACGGCTTCGGAATGGGTGGACGATGGAACAGAAATGGCCCCAACGTATCTGGCTGGTAAGGCATGGACAAAGCGCAGGTAATGTCGCGCGCGATGCCGCCGAAGCTGCCGCCGAATTGCTGATCGATATCGCCGAGCGCGATGTGGACGTGCCGCTGTCCGAACTGGGGCAGCGCCAGGCCAACGCACTGGCGCAGTGGTTCTGCGATCTGCCTGCCGATGCGCGCCCTACCGTCGTGCTGTTCTCGCCCTACCTGCGTGCGCGCAGCACGGCCGAAACGGTGCTGCTCAAACTGGGCCGGGACGATATGGTGGCCGTGGTGTCCGATGAACGCTTGCGCGAAAAAGAGTTTGGCATCACGGACCGGCTGACGCCACTGGGCATCGCCCATAAGTATCCCGAGCTGGCGGCGCAGCGCAAGCACGTCGGCAAATTCTATTTCCGCCCGCCGGGTGGTGAAAGCTGGTGCGATGTCATCCTGCGCCTGCGCAGCGTGCTCGACACCATCTCGCGCGAGTACCGCCGCGAGAGCGTGCTGATCGTGGGCCACCAGGTGATCGTCAACTGCTTCCGCTATCTGTTCGAGCGGCTGGATGAAGAAGCCATCCTCGCCATCGACCGCGCGGAAGACGTGCCCAACTGCGGCGTGGTCGGCTACGAATTCGACCCGCAAGTGGGCAAGAACGGCAAGCTGGTGCTGCGCATGGAAAACTTCGTGGCGCCGCTGAAAGACAGCGGTACGCCGGTTACCGTCAAGCCGGACATCCCGGCCGCACCGAAATCCTGAGGATGCATCATGCAGGCCATCGACATCACGCCCAATGTGCTGCGCGAATGGCCGCTGCCCCAGCCCCGCCACGACGGCGATAAGGAAGCGCGTGGCCATGTGCTGGTGGTGGCCGGGTCGCGCGAGATGCCGGGCGCCGCCATCCTAGCGGCCAATTCCGCGCTGCGTGCCGGCGCCGGCAAGCTGACGATAGCCACCGCGGCCAGCGTCAGCGCCGTGGTTGGCGCAGCGATTCCCGAAGCCCGCGTGGTCGGACTGGCCGAAACGGCAGCCGGCGGCTTTCTGGCAGAAGGCGCACGCCGCCTGGCTGACCTGGCCGTCAAAGTCGATGCACTGCTGATCGGCCCCGGCATGCAGGACGACGCCGCGGCGGCCGAGCTGGTGCATGCCCTGCTGCCCAAGCTGTCCGGCACGCCCTTGATCCTCGATGCCTGCGCCCTGTGTGCCCTGTGCGCGCCGGCCGAGCCACACTTGCTGGAAGAGCCGGTGGACTGGGCGCATTTCCGCTTCAACGGACCGGTACTGCTGACGCCGCATGCGGGCGAGATGGCGCGCCTGTCCGGGACTGCCCGCAAAACGATTGAACAAGATCCGCATGCCGCCGCCACGCAGGCCGCGGCGCGATGGAATACTGCGGTGGTGCTGAAAGGCGCCACCACGGTCCTGGCTGCCCCCGGCGGCAAGCTGTGGCAGCACCAGGGCGGCAACGTCGGCCTGGCCATTTCCGGCTCAGGCGACTGCCTGGCTGGCATCATCGCCGGACTGGCCGCACGCGGCGCTTCGCTGGAACAGGCTGCAGCCTGGGGCGTGGCGCTGCATGCCTCGGCTGGCGAGCAACTGTCGATACGCTACGGCGTACTGGGCTATCTGGCGCGCGAAATCCCGGCGGAAATCCCCGCCCTGCTGCGCACGCTCGCCCCGGCATGAACCCAAGGGAAAGGAACAGCATCATGACAGCAATTCGTACCACCACGGCCCTGCTCGCAGGCGCCGCGCTGGCGGCCGCCATGCTGGGCGGCTGCAAGAACCGCGAGGCCGAGAGCCCGGCCACGCCAGCGGCAAATAGCACCGGGACCGGCACCACGCCGGATACGGGCGGTACCGGCACGGCCCCCGCCATGCCAGCAGCCAATAACGCCACGCCGGCCACGCCGCCGCCCGCCRATACCACGACCACGCCGCCGCCATCGAGTGGCACCAGCGGCACGGAAGGCGCCACCGGCCAGAGCCCGCCACCGCCGATCGTTACGCCGGACCGTACCGACAGCAACAGCAACAGCACGCGCGACCGCCGGCCTACTTATTGAAGCCGCTTGCGGCGCTGATACGGCGGATCGATGATCCGCCCTACGCCTTGGCCGCGCCGCGCATTGCGTAGGGTAAAAAAAACGGCGCCGCTAGGGCGCCGTTCGTAGGGCGGAACATTGTTCCGCCGCCTTGGTTAGCTTAGAACTTGTAGTTGTAAGCCAGGCCGATCAGCTGCAGGTGGGTCTGCCAGGTGCCCTTGGTCAGTTCACCGTTGCCGGTGCAGCCCGCGGTCAGAGGCGAGCAGCCGTTCTTGTAGTTGCCGTTCGCATCCTGGAAGTGCAGGAAGGAGTAAGCCAGGTCAACCGACGAGTGGTTGTCCAGCTTCCAGTTCGCGCCGAGCGACAGCTGGGTGCGGTTCGCATCCGGCAGTGCTGGGTGACGCAGGGTGTCATCCGGTACTGGGGTCTGGTCGTAAGCCACGCCGCCGCGCAGCATGACTTTCTCGTTCAGCTGGTAGTTCGCGCCGGCGGAGAAGCGCCAGGTGTTCTTCCAGTTCTGACGGATCACCTCGTCGCCCTGCACGGTGCCAGGGAACTGGATGTTCAGGTTGGTCATGCGCGAGTTGCGGGTCCAGGTCGCATCGCCCATCACGGCCCACTGCGAGTTCAGCTGGTGGAAGCCGTTGATCGACATGGTTTCCGGAGTGCGGATGTCCACCAGAGCAGCGGAGTTAGCCTTGCCCGAGTTGGCGGCGATGATCTTGTTCACTGCGGCATCGCTGGTCACGTTGAAGTCCCAGACTGCGCTGCCCTTCAGGTGGTGCGAGATCGCCGAGCGGTATGCCAGGCCGAAGCGGGTGTTCTGGTCCAGCTGGAACAGGTAGCCGATGTTGAAGCCGTAGCCCCAGTCTTTGCCGTCCATGGAGCCGTGGCCGTCCTTCACGGTGGCCAGGGCAGCCGGGTTGCCGCCAGCGGCCATGATGGCCTTGATCAGCTGAGCAGCAGCCGGAGAGGCGCTCAGGGCAGCGATGGAACCAGGCACGTCAACGCCCTGGCCCAGCTTGGCCTTCATGTATTCCAGGTCCAGACCGAAGCCGAAGGAGTGCTGCTCGTTCAGCTTGAAGGAGACGGACGGGTTGATGTTCACTGCATCCAGCTTGACGTTGGTCAGCGCGTAGCGGCCGGACCAGCCCCAGTCGTAGGACAGCTTGGTGCCGTAAGGAACGTACACGCCAACGCCGGCAGCCCACTGGTCATTGATCTTCTTGCTGAAGTACAGGGATGGCGCCGCAACCACGCTTGGCGCGTAGTCGTCGGTGCTCTGCAGGCCGCCAACCGGGGTGCCGGTGAAGCGCTTGGAGCCGGTGTCTTCGAAGGACGAATGCGGCACCACGGCGGTCACGCCGCCCATGATTTGCATGCCATCCAGGCGGCTCAGGCCGGCCGGGTTGGCGAAGATGGTGGAAGCGTCAGCTGCTTCGGCGCCGTTGGACTCCGCAGTGCCCTGGGAGGACACGCTCTGGGAGCCGAAACGGTAACCCGATGCATTAGCAGACATGGAAACGGCGCTCAGGGCAGCCGCGATGATGAGGGCGAGGTGTTTGGGGTTCAAGATTGCGTCTCGGTAAATGTTGTTGATATTTAGTCATGGCCCGTACCGTGCTTACGGTACGGGCAACGAAGCATACACTAAAAGAGTACGAGGGTGCTTTTTATTTATGCAAAGAAAAAGGACCCGAAGGTCCTTTTCCCTTTTAACCAACAGGCGATCAGGCGGTTGCGGTCTTGCCTGCGCCGCGGCGGAATACCAGATTCACCAGTTTCATCACCAGGCGGAACACCAGGCGGATGAAAGTCAGGGTCAGAATGGCTTCCACAAAGGTGATGATACCGGCTGGCGCCGCAGACCAGCGTTCGGCACGGCGCTGGAACTTGGCATACATGCGGTCGCGGGCGATCTCGATCGAGTCGTAGAAGGTCGGCACCATCAGCAGGGTCAGCATGGTCGAAGTGATCGTGCCGCCAATGATCGCAATCGCCAGCGGACGGTAGAACTCGCCGCCCTCGCCCGTACCAATCGCCACCGGCAGCATACCGGCGATCAGTGCGAACGTGGTCATCAGGATCGGACGCAAACGCATGCGGCCGGCGTACATCAGCGCATCTTCACGGCCATAGCCCTCTTCCTCACGCTTGCGCGCCGCATCCAGCAACAGAATCGCATTCTTGGCGACCAGGCCCATCAGCATGATCACGCCAATCAGGCTCATCAGGTTGATGGTGTTCTTGGTCAGCAGCAGGCCCGCCACCACGCCGATCAGGGACAGCGGCAGCGACAGCATCACCGCCACCGGCGCCGTGAAGGAACCGAACTGCATCACCAGGATCAGGTACATCAGGCCGATACCGGACACCAGGGCGATCGCCATCTGGGTGAACACTTCCTGCATGTCCTTGCCCGCGCCGCCCAGGGCCAGGCCATAGCCCGGCGGGAAGTCGATGGACTTGGCCAGTTTCATGGCGTCGGCAGTCACTTCGCCAGCCGAACGGCCCTGCACGTTGGCCGACACGGCGATGGTGCGCTTGCCATCCTTGTGCTTGATGGTGGACGGACCTTTGCCCATGGTGATATGGGCGATCTGCTCCAGCGGCACCATCTGGTTGGTACCGGCCACAGCGATCGGCAGGCGCTCGATGTTCTCGGCGCTGGTACGGTCTTCCGGCGCCAGGCGCACCGCCACGTCGCGGGTTTCACCGGTCGGGTCGATCCAGTCGCCGACTTCGATACCGGCGAAGGCCACGCGCAGCGCGGTCGCGGCGTCGCCGGAACCAATGCCCATGGAATTCGCCAGGCCGCGGTTCAGTTCGATCTGCAGCTCATCCTTCGGGTCCTGCTCGGACAGGCTCACGTCCACCGCGCCAGGAATCTTGCGCAGCTTGTCCATGAAGTCGTTGGTCAGTTCCATCAGCTTGCGCGAATCGACGCCGGTGAATTCGATCTGCACCGGCTTGCGGGCGCCGTTGGACAGGTCATCCAGCACCACGTATTCAGCGCCAACCAGCACTTTCAGCTTCTCGCGCAGCTCCACGGCTACTTCGGTCGCCGAACGCTTGCGCTCGGTCTTCTTGCCAATATCGACGTAGACGCGGCCACCGCTCAGGTTGGAGTAGCTATTGGTTTCCTTGGTTTCCTTGATGGCGCGGGCGATTTCCGCAGCGCGTTCCACTTTCAGCGTGGAGTAATCCAGGCTGCTGGAAGATGGCGTACGCACGTCGATAGCAATCGTGCCCCAGTCGGACATCGGCACGAAGCTGGCGCCGCCGAACTTGCCTTGCAGGACCAGTGCGCCCACGAAGGTGACGATCGCGATCACAGCCATGGAACGGCGGTGATGCAGCGCCCACGCAATCACATTGCCGTAGCGGTCAGCCTGATGATCGAACCAGTGGTTGAACTTCTGCAGCAGCTTCTCGAAGCCCTTGCGCGGCGCCGTGTGATGGTCAGGCGGGTCGCCCCAGAACGCGGACAGCATCGGGTCCAGGGTGAAGGAAATGAACAGCGACACGGCCACCGAGCAGGTCACGGTCAGCGCGAACGGGCGGAACCACTCGCCGGTAATGCCCGGCATGAAGGCCACCGGAATGAACACCGCCATGATGGAGAAGGTCGTCGCTGCCACAGCCAGGCCGATCTCGGCCGTGCCGTTCAGGGCTGCCGAGCGGCGGTCGGCGCCGTTCTGCATATGGCGCACAATGTTTTCCCGCACCACGATCGCATCGTCGATCAGCACGCCGATTGCCAGCGACAGGCCCAGCAGGGTCATGAAGTTCAGGGTAAAGCCGCACAGCCACACGCCGATAAAGGCGGCAATCACGGAAGTCGGCAGCGACAGCGCGGTAATCAGGGTCGAACGCCAGGAATTCAGGAAGGCGTACACCACGAAGATGGTCAGGCCGGCGCCGAACACCAGGGACTCGATCACGTTGTTCAGGCTGTCCTGTGCGTGCTGGCCGCCGTCGTCGGTCACTTCCAGAATGGTGCCGGGCTGCAGTTCCTTGGCGATCTCATCGACCACCTTGTGCACATTCTTGGCCACCGTCACAG
>NZ_JBFRDW010000344.1:0-6383 GCF_052113985.1 Pseudoduganella sp. RAF53_2
GGTCAGCACCCTGGCTTCGCGCAACCGCGTGATTCAGCGCAATGTGGAAGAGCGCACGGCGCAGCTGAAGCAGGTCAATCAGACCTTGCTGCTGCGCGAACGCGCCATCGAATCGAGCACCAGCGCCATTGTGGTGACGGAGGCGCGCGAAGGCAATCCGACGGTGTACGTGAATCCCGCCTTCGAGCGTACCACGGGCTACAGCGCGGCGGACATCATGGGCAAGAGCCCGCGCCTGCTGTATGGCACGGACCTCGACCAGCATGGCGTGTCCGAAATCCGCAATGCAATCCAGGAGCACCGCGACGGCCACGCCGTGATGCGCTGCTATCGCAAGGACGGCACCATGTTCTGGAACGATGTGACCTTGTCGCCGGTGCGCGATGAGGAGGGCCGGGTCACGCACTTCGTCTCGATCCAGCACGACATCACGGCGATGAAGGCATACGAAAGCGAGCTGCATCACCAGGCCACGCACGACGCTCTGACCGGCTTGCCGAACCGTGTGCTGCTGCACGACCGCCTGCTGCAAACCATTCAGCACGCGGCACGCAAGGGCCACGAGTTGTGGCTGGTGTCGATCGACCTGGACCGCTTCAAGTTTACCAATAGCCGCCTCGGTCACAAGGGCGGCGACCGCTTGCTGCAAGTGGTGGCGGCGCGCCTGCGTGCAGCCGTGCGTCCGCTGGACACGGTGGCGCGTCTGGGCGGCGACGAATTCGCCTTGCTGCTGCTGGCGGAGCATGGCGCGCACGCACCGCGCGCCGATCAGCTGCAGCGCGTGCTCGACAAGCTGGCCGAGCCACTGGTGCTGGACGGCGTGGAGCTGTTCCTGAGCTGCAGCGCCGGTATCGCCGTGTATCCGGCCGATAGCGACGATCCGCACGTGCTGGCGGAACGTGCCGACATCGCTATGTACCGCGCCAAGGAAATGGGCGGCAATAATTACCAGTTCTACACGGCCGCCATGAACGAGCAGCTGGGCGAGCGCCTGCGCATCGAGTCCGCCCTGCGTACTGCCTTGGAACGGCGCGAGTTCGAGCTGCATTATCAGCCGCAGGTGGATACGGAGAGCGGCCGCATCGTCGGCATGGAAGCGCTGATTCGCTGGCGCCATCCGGAGATGGGCATGGTGGCGCCGAACCGCTTCATTCCATTGGCCGAGGAAACAGGCCTGATCCTGCCGGTCGGCAGCTGGGTGCTGCGCACCGCCTGTGAGCAGCTGCGCCAGTGGCAGTGCGAAGGACGCGAGAATCTGCGCATGGCCGTGAACGTGTCGGCGCGCCAGGTGGCGGAGCCGGACTTCGTGCAGTCGGTGGCAGCCGTGCTGGCCGAGACGGGATTGTCGCCGCACTGCCTGGAGCTGGAGCTGACCGAGAGCACGGTGATGAACGATGTGGAGCATGCCATCTCCGTGATGCACCAGCTGAAGAAGCTGGGCGTCAAGCTGGCCATCGACGACTTCGGCACCGGCTATTCGTCCCTGGCGCACCTGAAGCGCTTCGAGATCGACGTGCTGAAGATCGACCAGACTTTCGTGCGCGATCTGACGGTCGATCCGGACGATGCGGCCATCGTCACCACCATCATCGCGCTGGCGGAGAACCTGGATCTGGAAGTGATTTCGGAAGGGGTGGAGACGGAAGAGCAGATCGCCTTCCTGCGCCAGCATGGCTGCCAGCAAATGCAGGGCTACTTCTTCAGCCGTCCCGTTCCCGCCAGCGCCTTCATCACCGTGCTGGAAGAAAACGAGGCGCGCCTGGCAGCGTGAAACGGCGGATCGATGATCCACCCTACGGTGCTGCGGATAGGGAAACGACGGGTTGTCCTGTGCGTTCCGGAATGCCGCGCCGCGTAGGGCGGGTCATTCGACCCGCCGCCCTCGTTACCGCTTGACCTGGCCGAAAGGATCACCCTTCTTCCAGGCCGGCATGTCCTTGCCGTTGGCGATTTCATAGCCCAGGTTCAGCGTGAACTGCGCCTGCTGCACCATGCCGGACAAGTCCCAGCTCGCATGGTACTCATCGCGTACCGTGTGGTAGTCCTTCTTGAAGGCCACGATGCTGGCCGCCGATTCATCCTGCTTGCGCTCGAACTCGAAATGGCCGTCGCCCGAGAACACGGCCGAGCCCACGTTAAACGCCGGCACGCCCGCCTTGGCGAACTGGAAGTGGTCGGCGCGGAAGTAAGCGCCCGACAGGTCCGGAATGGCCGGCGCAATCCTGAGGCCCATCTGCTTCGCCACCTTGGCCGAGGATTCATACAGCGAGCTGCGCTCGGCGCCCGCTACACCGATATCCCTGGTGCGGCCGGCGAAGTTCATGCTGTCCAGGTTGAGGTCAGCCAGCGTGCGGTTCAGCGGGAACACCGGATGCTGCACATAAGTCGCCGCACCGTGCATACCCTGTTCTTCGGCTGCGGGCCACAGGAAAACCTGCGAGCGCTTGGCCGGCTTCTTCACTGCCTCCGTTGCCATGGCCAGCAGGGCCGCCGCGCCGGAGCCGTTGTCGATGGCGCCATTGTAGATATGGTCGCCGCCATCCTTGGCGCCTTCGTCGATGCCGAGGTGGTCCCAGTGCGCGGAATACACCACGGCCTGGTCTTTCAGCTTGGGATCGGTGCCCGGCACCACGCCGACCACATTGAACTGCTCGACCTGGCGGATCGAGGAACGCATTTCCACGTGGGCGCTGGTCTTCAGGTCGACCGGATGGAAGTCACGCTTTTCGGCATCGGCGCGCAGCTTGTCGAGATCGAAGCCGGCAGCGCTGAACAGGCGGCGCGCCTGGTCTTCGCTGATCCAGCCTTCGATCTGGTTGCCGCCGCCCGGCAGGTGGAAGCGCTCGTGGGCGAAGCTGGTGGCGGGCACGTTCCAGTCGTAGGAGGCGGATGGCGTGGTGTGGATCAGCAGTGCGCCGGCCGCGCCTTTGCGCATCGCTTCCTCATACTTGTACATCCAGCGGCCGTAATAGGTATAGGCCTTGCCGGCGAAACGGTTCGGCTCCTCGGCGGTTGGCTGCGGATCGTTCACCATCATGACCAGGATCTTGCCCTTCACGTCCTCGCCCTTGTAATCGTCCCAGCGTTCTTCCGGCGCGGTGACGCCGTAGCCGACGAAGACCAGTGGCGCGTCGAAGTTGACGTCGGCGCGGCCGCTGCCGGTGCCGAAGACGATGTCCTTGCCGTTCTGCGGCAGCAGCTTGCTGCCGCCAACGGTGAAGGCCACCGAGCTGCCCGGCATCAGCTTGGTGCCCTGGAACTTGACCGACTGGCGGTAAGTGCCATCGGCCAGCGGCGTCAGGCCAATGGCTGCGGCCTGCGTTTCCAGGTAGCGCACGGCGAGATCACCGCCACGCTGGCCGGTGCCGCGGCCTTCGAGCAGATCGTCGGCGAGGAAGGACAAGTGGGCGCGCAGAGGCGCTTCACGAACAACGGGAGCCTGCTGCGCGGAGGCAGCGGCGCAGGCCAGAGCGAGGCTGGCGGCGAGGAGGGTAGCTTGAGTGTTCATGTGGGCCATCTTAACGCATAATCGGAACATAAATAAACACAGGGGGACACATGGAGGTTATCGTCATTACCGGCGCATCCGACGGCATCGGTGCGGAGATGGCGCGCCAGCTGGCGCGCAGCCGCGGCAAGGAAGCCGCGCTGGTGCTGGCAGCACGCAAGGCCGATCAGCTGCAATCGGTAGCCGACGCCTGCTCGGCGCTCGGCGCGCAAACGCTGGTGGTGCAGACCGACGTGTCCGACGAAGCGCAATGCCRCCGGCTGATTGCCACAGCCGCCGAACGCTTCGGCCGCATCGACGCGTTGATCAACAACGCTGGCCGTTCCGCGCATGCCTTGTTCGAAGAGGTCGAAGACCTGCGCTGGTACGAAGAACTGATGCGGGTGAACCTGTGGGGAAGCGTGTGGTGCACCCACGCTGCGCTGTCCTGGCTGAAAGCGTCGCGCGGACGGCTGGTGGCCGTGTCCTCGCTGGCCGGGCTGATTGGCGTGCCGGGACGCAGTGCTTATGGCGCGACCAAATTTGCCATGTCCGGCTTCTTCGAAAGTCTGCGCGCGGAGCTGAAGCCGCATGGCGTCAGCGTGACGACGGCCTATCCCGGCGTGGTCGACACGCGCATCCGTTATCGCGGCTACAACGCTCAGGGCGGCGAGCTGGGAAGCAGCAGCCTGAAAGAAGACAAGGCCATGCCGGTCGCGGAATGCGCGGCGCTGATCATCGAAGGCATGCAGTCACGCCGCCGCGAAGTGGTGATGACGGCCAAAGGCAAGCTGGGACGCTGGATGAAGCTGATTGCACCGGGTCTGGTCGAGAAGCTGGCCATGGCCGCGCTGAAGGAAGATGTCAAGCCGCACGGTTAAACGCTGCGTCCTCAACGTGCCAGTTCTTCGACCAGAGCCCGGTTGAAGGCCGCCGGATCTTCCATTTGCGGCGCGTGGCCCATGCCGTGGAATTCGATCAGGTGTGCTTTCGGGATGCGCTTCGCATTTTCCTTACCCAGCACGGCGTAGCGCCCGATACGGGCTTTCACTTCAGGCGGCGCGATATCGCTGCCGATGGCCGTGGTGTCGGCGTCGCCAATCATCAGTGTCGTCGGCATTTGCAGCTGCGGCAGTTCGTACCAGACGGGCTGGGTCCAGATCATGTCGTAGATCAGGGCGGAATTCCACGCTACCTGCGCGTGGCCGGGACCGGCGTTCAGGCCCGCCAGCATTTCCACCCAGCGCTCATATTCGGGTTTCCAGCGGCCGACGTAATAGGTGGCTTTCTCGTAAGCGCGCACGCTGTCGGCGCTCAGTTTCAGTTCGCGCTCGTACCACTGGTCCACGGTGCGGCCAGGCACGCCCAGCGCCTTCCAGTCTTCCAGTCCGATAGGATTGACCAGCACCAGGTGCGACACGGCTTGCGGACACATCAGCGCGTAGCGCGCCGCCAGCATGCCGCCGGTCGAATGTCCCACGACCACGGCTTTGTCGACTTTCAGCTGCCTGAGCAGGGCCGAGGTGTTGTCGGCCAGCTGCTGGAAGCTGTATTGATAGTGCGCAGGCTTGGTGGAGGCGCAGAAGCCTATCTGGTCCGGCGCCACGACCCGGTAGCCTGCGGCACTGAGCGCGGCGATGCTCGTGTCCCAGGTCGCGCCACAGAAGTTCTTGCCGTGCATGAGCACTGCCGTACGGCCGTTGGGCTGCCCGGTTGGCGCCACGTCCATATACGCCATTTGCAGGTCCTGGCCCTGCGACCGGAAATGGAAATGCTGCTGCGGATAGGGATACTGGAAGCCTTCCAGCTCCGGGCCATAGACTGGTGCTGCGTGGACGATGGATGTCGCCAGCGCGAGGCAAGCAGACAGTGTGGCGAATGGACGGGACATGGTGAACTCCTGGGCCTGGATTCAGGCGGCGAGCACCATGCTATCACTGCTGCGCAAATAGCGCTGAGCCTCGCGTGGCGGCATCGGGCGTCCGTAATGGTAGCCCTGGATTTCATCGCAGCCCCACAGATGCAGCAGCGCGCGCTGGCCGGCGTTCTCCACACCTTCCGCAATCACGCTGATGCCCAGATTGCGCCCCAGGCCGATCACCGCCTGCACGATGGCGGCATCTCCGGTGCCGGGCGCCAGCTGGCGCACAAAGCTTTGATCGATTTTCAGTTTATGAATCGGGAAGCGCTTGAGATAAGCCAGGCTGGAATAGCCGGTGCCGAAATCATCGATCGACAGTTTCAGGCCCAGTGCGCGTAACTGGCCGAGTACCGTAATGGCCTGCTCCGTGTTTTCCATCACCACGCCTTCAGTAATCTCCAGCTCAATGCAGGCGGGATCGATATGCGTGGTCGCCAGCAGGTCCGTGATCTTCGGCAGGAAGGACGGATGCGTGAACTGGCGCGGCGAAATATTCACGGCAATGGTCAGCGCGCGGCCATAGTGCGCGCTCCATTCGCTGGCCTGGCGGCAGGCCTGCTCCAGCACCCAGTCGCCGATGGCAATGATCAGGCCTGACTCTTCGGCCAGCGGGATGAAGACGGCAGGCGACACCAGCTCGCCGCGGCGGCGCCAGCGCAGCAGGGCCTCGAAGCCGGCCAGCGCCCCATCGCGCAGAGATTGCTGCGGCTGATAGTGCAATTCCAGCTCGCCACGTTCGAGCGCATGGCGCAAATCGGACTCAATGTCCAGACGCTGATCGGCCTGCGTATTCAGCTCGACGGAGTAAGGCACAAGCAGATCGCCGCCGCCGCGCCGCGCCGTTTGTAGCGCCGCATCGGCATTACGCAGCAGCGTAGCCGGATCGGCGCCATCGGTAGGGAAGGTGGCTGCACCCAGGCTCAGGGTGGAGTACACCTCGTGATTCTGGCAGCTGAAAGGGCTGCGCATGTATTC
>NZ_JBFRDW010000345.1:0-6375 GCF_052113985.1 Pseudoduganella sp. RAF53_2
CGATCCGGGTGCGGCCGGCGTGATTGTCACGCTGACGCAGATCGGCTACTGCCTTGGCCTGCTGTTCATCGTCCCTCTCGGCGACCTGCTGGAAAACCGCAAGCTGATCGTCACCCTGCTGCTGGCGACTGCGCTCAGTCTCGTCGCTGCCGCATCCACCAGCAGCGCCCTGCTGTTCCTCGCCGCCGCCTTCGCCATCGGCCTGACCGCCGTTGCCGCGCAAGTGCTGGTGCCCATTGCTGCCCACATGTCCTCGCCCGAACGGCGCGGGCAAACGGTGGGCACTGTCATGAGCGGTCTGCTGCTCGGAATCATGCTGGCGCGTCCGGTCTCCAGTCTGGTCGCCGACGCACTGGGCTGGCATGCCATCTTCGTGATTTCGGCCGTACTGACGGCGCTTCTGGCTTTGGTGCTGAGCAAACGGCTGCCGCTGCGCCAGCCGCATGGCACCATGCGTTACGGTGAACTGCTGCGCYCCATGTGGCATCTGCTGGCGACCACACCCATCCTGCGCCGCCGCGCGGCTTACCAGGCTTGCACCTTCGGCGCCTTCAGCCTGTTCTGGACCACCACGCCGCTGATTCTCTCCAGYCCCAAATTCGGCCTGTCGCAAACCGGCATCGCGATCTTTGCATTGGTCGGCGTGGCAGGAGCCATCGCCTCGCCGATCGCAGGCCGCCGCGCGGACCAGGGGAAATCCCGTTCGACCACTGCGATGGCGCTGGCAGCCGCCATGCTGGCATTCGCCGTGCCCTTGCTGGTGACGGGCAGCCGCGAATTGGAACTGGGCCTGCTGGTTGCTGCTGCGGTGGTGCTGGACATGGGCGTTTCCGCCAACCTGGTGGTGGGCCAGCGCGCCATCTTCACGCTGGGTGCTGAAGTGCGCAGCCGCCTGAACGGACTGTATATCGCCATCTTCTTCCTCGGCGGCGCGCTCGGGTCTTCACTGGGTGCGTGGATGTTCTCCAACTATGGCTGGCAAGGCGTGATGTTAACCGGCTTGCTGTTCCCGGCCGCTGCGTTTATCCTGTACCTGACGGAGTTCACCGAACAACGCGCCATAGCGTGAGGCTTATATGCCCTGGTTCAGGCCAGATCAATCACCGCAATTATTTGGACAGCTGCTGGTCCAGAATCACCTCGTGACCGAGGACCAGCTGGCGCGCGCCATCGCGCAGCAGCGCAGCACGGGCCAGCGCCTGGGCGACATCCTCACCGAATGGCATCTGCTCACGCAGCAGAATGTGCAGGAAATGCTGCGCAAGCAGCGCCACCTGCGCATGGCGGCCGCCTTTATTGGCGCCCTGCTCGCACCACTCGAATTCTATGCAACCGAAGCCAGCGCGGAGCCGGTCGCCATCGCGGCGCAGCCGGTGGACGATGCAAAACTGAGCGGCGTTACCGGTCAGGGCCTGCGCGGCGATATGGCGCGCGAAGTGCGCCAGCAGCTGCATCGGAACGGCGTGGAAGTGGTGGGTGATCTCGCCACACTGCTTGATCCCGTACTGGTTATCGTGGAATCGGACTTCACTCCGGATATGGCGCTGGTCGAGCCGGGCCGCGCTTCGGCCATGAGCAACGCCGATGGCACCATTTCTTTAAGCCTGCCTTTTACGGCGGGCGAACTCAGTGTGCGGAATGTGCGCGTCCAGGGCAACAACACGACGATGCAGGCCATCGACCTCACCACCACCGTCACCTACGTCAAGCACTGATTTCTTAGTGCGCCCACATCCTGACCTGGCCGGTCATGTGCACATCCCCACTGACATTGAAGCTGCCAAGGCTGTTGGTGACTGCCGCATTGGGATCATTCTGCACGCTCATCGATTCGAAGCCRAAGTTCGTGTAGTGCACCGTGCCCGGCAAGGTCAGCGCCACGTAGTCGCCGCCGTCCGGTTTCTGGTGCACGTCGATGCTCACGGTGGACATGTCGATCACGCCGCGCACATTGCGCAGCACGACGTAGTGCGATTGCGCGCCATCGTTGAAGCCCAGTGACAGGCGGCTGTCGCTGACGGCGCCCACCAGCGAAGGATCGTTGATCACGATGTGGGCGGCGAAGCTGATGCCGTCGCGCGCATTGACCTTCTCCAGTTCCTTGTCGTCCAGCGCCCGCAGCGGCGGTGCGGCGTGTACGGCGCCGGTCAGCAGCAGTGCAAAGGCGAACAGGCGCTTCATTGGCGGAACTTGATATCGAGGTACTGGATCTGGATCGAGCCGATGCGCGATGAGCCCAGATCCGTGGTGCCCGTCGCCGGGCTGGTGAAGGAAATCTTGTCGATCTGGATGCCGCCGGTTGCGGCCTGGCCGCTGCCGTACCTGGCGTCCGGCCAGTCGATGCCGATGTGCAGACGCGGACCATTTTCGTCGGCCACCGCGTTGATCACGGCCGGCTGCGAAGCCACATCCGCAATCTTCCATGGCGCGCCGGTGAAGTTGCCGTCCGCATCGACCTCGCCGATGTGAATGCCTTGCAGCGCGATTTGTTCGCCAGCGTTGTCGCGGCCTGCCGGACGCAGTGCGAACTGGCCGATGTCCATGCGCAGGCCAAGGCCGAAGGCGACACCATCGCTCACACGCGGCGTGGAGAATTGCCAGCCGCCGCCCTGGAACACCACGTCGTTGAAGACGAAGCTGCCGGCGTTGCGCGTGATGCCATCGGCCTCCACACCGAGGTCATAGGCGAACTGCCATTTTTGCGAAGCGTCGGTATTGGTAGGCAGGGAAAAGCGGATCACATCCGCCAGGCCTGCCGCGCCGGAGATGACATCAAGCCGGTAGGGATCGGAAAATTCGACCGGGCTGTCGCTGCGCGCAGCGCTGAAGTTTTCCTTCCAGATGCTGTAGCCCGGCGATGCAGTGAAAGTCGCGCGCGCCGTGCCGTTCATGGAGAAACCGGACAAATCAAAACTCACGCCATCGCCGCCGCGCACCGCCGACAGCGTCTCGTCGCTCAGCGGCTTCAAGCCTTTGGCGCAAGCAGGCGCGCAGGCGAGGCAGAGGACGAGAGCAGCGATTCGCATCAGCGCACCGGTGGCAGATTAGGAGGCGTGATGCCGTTGGTGCTGATGGCTTGCAGCTTGTCACGCCAGTTCATCCAGATTCCTGCCTGCGCCATATCGGGCAGCTGCGTGGTGCCGGATGGCGCCTGGAATTGCACGCCCGTCTTCAGCACCGAAATCCAGAAGTCGCGGCTTGGACCGCTGGCGTCGCCGGCGTGTACGCCGCCCAGTTGCGCCAGGCTGAGACAGGAACCGGTGCAGCTGCCATCCCAGCGCTTGCCGCCGCCGGTGGTGTCGGTGTGCGAGTCGAGCGTGACCGCGGAACCGTCGGCGGCAGTGCCGTTGACCAGCATGGAACCGGACAGGGTATTCAGCTTCAGGCCGACATCGCCACTGATGGCGTCAAAGCCGAAGCGCATGCCCACTACTTCGCGCGGCGTGGACGGATCGGTCCCGGCGCGATACACGAATTCGAAATACGGATTGGAGATCTGCACCGTACGCTGGGCGGCCGTGCCATCGCTGCGGCCAAACTGCAGCAGGGGCATGTCGATATCCGCGCCCGATTTGGAGGCGTAGGTGTAATCCCCCAGGCGCATATTGCGGAAGTTGGCGTTCAGCGTCACGTCCGCATCGAGCGCGACACGCGTGAAGTCGAAATCGCCGAGACGGCTATTGCTGATGGCGATGAGGCCCTGGCCGCGCGTGCGCGACAGTTCCTCATCGCTCATCGGCTTCAGCTGCGCATAGGCCGAGGTGCAGAAAAAGACGGCCGCCGTAGCGGCCAAACCGAGACGAATGCTCATGGGTAAAAAGAGAAAGCGGCCGGTGTGCCGGCCGCCGGGTTCAGATTAATGAGCCCAGATCCACACGGTGGTGCCGCGCAGGTCCAGCTGGTTCATAGCCATCGAACCGTAGGATGCGGTGCTGCCGCCCATTTTGATGGAGTCAACGGAGATGTTCAGCAGCTTGCCGGCAGCAACTTGCACGTCAGCCGGGATAGCGATCTGCACCACGTCGCCGCCCGATACCGGGTTGTAGAAGGTGCCTGGGTTGGTCACGCCAGCAGCGCCGGCAGCAGCCAGGAAGGAGTTCTTCGACAGGATGTCGATGGAAGCAGCGATCAGGCCGTTGACCTTGATGCCGTTGAAGCTGACGCTACCACCACCCATGCCTTGTGCATCCAGAGCGTCGGTGTCGGTGTAGACGAAGGAATCCATCTTGATGTTCAGGTTTGCAGCGATGGACACACCGTCCTGGCCGGTAACAGCGCTCAGCTCGGCATCTTTGATCGGGGTCATGGCCGAAGCGGACAGGGCCAGGGTGGACAGGGCAACGGCAACAGCAGCGGTAATGCGTTTCATAGGTGTATCTCCGTAGGTTTTTGGTTGATTTGTTCGTCCTCCGCGTCCCCTTATGCCATACCGCCCGGTAAGATCGGTGCAGCGAGACGCCTTCTTAATATTTTTTCAATATTAATTAAATTTATGATAGGTTTTCGCGCCCGGCTGGGTCTAGCTTTTCGCATTGACCGATCAAGCCAAATAGTTGGCCTTGCGAGCCATCAAGAGTGAAAAGCGTGTTGCATCAAAGTTGCGACGTCGGTTGTTTGCCACACTGCCCGCGGTCCCGTCCGTTTCTCGTATCTCCTTGTTCCATAAGGAAGAAAACCCGCGCGCACATGCGCACGCGTGATAGCACTTGTTGAGTAAAGCGCAATAGAGTTGTGCCTCTAATTATTTTGCTGCCGTGCTCGTGGCAATCATGCGTTAATCCTTACAAAAAATATAAGTACGAACGCTCGCTTTTTAAAAGCACGGTCGTTCGATAAAAATAAATAGACGAGACGGAGACATCCATGGGAGACATCCTTTTTCGCGCGCGCGCAGCGCGTGTGGGCCCTGCTATCCCTACGCAAGGGAGGGCGCCATGCTGATGCTGCTGATGGGCGTCATTGCGGCCCTGATCGGCGGCGCTGGCGTGTTGTCGCGCCACGACGTGGCGGACCGCCCCAAAGACCAGTACGAGATCCCACAAAGCCTGGTGGGCGGCGGCGCCTATGCCTCGGAAGTCACGATCGAGCCCTACTCTGAGCTCAAGTACAAACACATCGTGCGCCAGGCTTACGACTTCAGCTGCGGTTCCGCTGCGCTGGTCACCATCCTCACTTACCACCTCGGCCTGAAGGTCACCGAGCAGCAGGCCATGGAAGGCATGCTGGAAAAAGGCGAGAAGGAAAAGATCATCGAGCGCCGCGGCTTCTCGCTGCTGGACATGAAACGCTACACGGCTGCGCTGGGCGTCACCGGCGCCGGCTACAAAGCCGAAATCAAGGACCTGCTGGAGCTGACCGAGCCGGGCATCGTCCCCATCACTTATGGCGGCGCCAAACACTTCGTGGTGCTGCGTGGCGTACGTAACGGCATCGTCTACATCGCCGATCCGTCGGCCGGGAACATCGTGTTCTCGGTGGAGGACTTCTCCAAGTGGTGGGACAACAACACTCTCTTCATCCTCTCGCTTCCAGAGGACAAGAAGCCGCCGGCGCTGCTCGCGTTGACGGACAAGGAATTGGGCGTGGTCGATATGGACCGCGTGACCAACCAGGGACGGCTTGACGCCCTCAATCACGCCACCCTGCAGCTTGAACGTGCCGTCAACTCCGGCGTTTCCGGCACGTGGATGCATCGTCAATAAGTCAGCATAAGGAACCTAAGTATGAAATTGAGCAAACTGCCTGTCTTTCTTGCTTCAGCCCTGCTGGTGCACACGATGAACGCAGGGGCCCAGGAGAGCCAGACAACCACGCCCGTCAGCGCGGACGCCGCGCGCGAAGCACTCGCCAAGAAAGAGGGTGAAGGCGACCAGACCGCGCTGCTGAAGGAAACCCTGACCGCAGTCGACAAGCAATACTCCCTGATCCGCAAAGGAAAAATCCAGTACACCTATGACCTGAACTACAGCTATATCGGCCAGGAGAAAATCGTTACCGACTTCACCACCAGCGGCCTGACGCTGTTCGACATCGAGAACGTCAACTCCCACATCATCACCAATACCTTCTCCGCCGATTACGGCGTGATGGACAATCTGACCGCCAACGTCACCCTGCCCCTCATCACCAAGTATGCGGAAACCAAGGGCCACAGCGGCGTATCGAATTCGGTGGGCGACATCTCGCTGGGTGCGCGCTTCCAGCCGTTTGAAGCGCGCCGCGATACCGCCGGCCTGACCTTCACCGGCAACCTGCGCCTGCCGAGCGGCCGCAGTCCGTTCAAGATCATCGCCGGCAGCGGCGAGGCGACCGGCAGCGGCGTGGCTGCGCTGTCGCTGGGCCTGAACGTGAACCGCATCGTCGATCCGGTTGCGC
>NZ_JBFRDW010000346.1:0-6348 GCF_052113985.1 Pseudoduganella sp. RAF53_2
ACTGAATATAGCGGCCGGTGGTGGTGAACATCTCGCGGCCGTTCAGGAAGGTCGCGATGCCAGGCAGACCGCGGATCAAGGTGGTATTGGCTTCGCCGGCGTCGCGGCGCACCTGGATACCGGTCACGCGGGCCAGGGTCTCGGCCACGTTCGTATCAGGGAATTTGCCGATGTCGTCGGCGACGATGGAGTCGATCACATTGTCCGAATCCATCTTGATCTTCTGCGCGCTTTCCGCTGCACGGCGCACGCCCGTCACGGTCACCACATTGTCCTGATTGGCTTCTTGCGCCCAGACCGAGGCGCTGGACAGCATGCCTGCAGCCAGCAGACTGGCCACAGTGACTTTCAAAGCAAAAGTATAGTTATTGGGCGTGATTTGGCCCGTTGCAGAATGCATCATAGGTCTCCCGATGTTGTTATTGAAACTTTGTTCAAATGTTGTCTGAGACCCATGTTAGGGACTGGAGCCCATTCAATCCAATTAATTTTTCAGCGTTTTTGATATCGATTTTGGTATCAAACTTTAAGCACCTTAATGTGGAGAAAGGCTTTGGCTTAGTGAATAGCAGCGGTTTTGATAGAATTGGGCTTTCTTTCCTCTTGGAAAAATAACTAGATGCACCCTCTGATTTTCTCCTCGCGCGCAGCCCGAATTGCGGGCTTGGCGGCACTGCTGTGCTGCGCATCCGCGCGGGCGGACGATGTGGCCGATATCAACAAATTGGTCCGCAGCGGCCAGTTGCCGGCCGCGTTAGCGAAAGTGGATGTGGCCCTCGCGCAACACCCCAAGGATGCACAGCTGAGATTTATCAAGGGAATGATCTTTTCCGAGCAGGGAAAGGCGAATGAGGCCATCGCCATCTTCCAGAAGTTGACGGAGGACTATCCGGAATTGCCGGAGCCGTACAATAACCTGGCCGTGCTGTATGCGGGCCAGGGACAGTACGACAAGGCGCGTGTGGCCCTGGAACGCGCGATTCGCACCAATCCGACTTATGCGACGGCGCACGAGAATTTGGGGGATGTGTATGCGAAGCTGGCGTCGCAGTCTTATGACAAGGCGATGCAGATTCTCGATACCAATCAGCAGCCGGCGCCGAAGTCCAAGTTGTCCATGGTGCGCTCGCTGGGCGTGAAGGGTCCTGCACTGACGCCGGCCGGCGCCGCGCAGGCCACCACCGCACCACAAATCGCCGCGGCTCCTACAGCTGCGGCCACCTACGCACCAGCGCCGGCCGCCGGCCCCGCCGCGGCACACGCCGCGCCTCCGCTGGCGACGCCCGCACCTGTCATCGCCGCCGCCCAGCGTCCGGCCACGACGCAGCTCGCGTCCGCTGCTGCGCCTGCCGTCACTCCGGTCGTCAYGCACGTGGCGCCGCCGCCGGCAGCGAGCATCGCCGCTGCCCCGCGGCCAGCGCCGACGCAATTCGCCTCCGCCGCACCAGCGCCCGCGCCAGCCACCGCTGCGGCATCGCGCGCGCCTGCGACGGCGCCAGCCGCCACGGCAAGCAAGCCGATTTTGCAAGCCTCCGCAGCGCCAGCACCATCGCGGACGCCAGCAGCATCCGTCCCAACGCCAATACCGACGCCAGCGCCAGCCGCCGCCGCGGGTAAGCAGGCTGTCGCGGCGGCCGCCGCTGCTTCAGTTCCCGCCAAGCCCGCCGCTGCTGCGTCAGTTCCAGCCAAGCCCGCAGCCGCAGCGTCAGCCCCGGCAGTACAATTGGCGAAGGCCGAGCCGGTGAAGGTTGACTCTGGCGAGCATGACAATGTTGCAAAAGCCGTCGACAGCTGGGCGAAAGCCTGGAGCGCGCAGGACATGAGAGGCTATCTGTCCTCTTACGGCAGCAACTTCCAGACCCCGCGCGGCCAGAACCGCAAGGCCTGGGAAGCCGACCGCGTCGCGCGGATCGAAGGTAAGGAACACATCAAGGTCACGGTGGAAGCGCCACAGATCACGGTGAACGGCAACATGGCGACGGTAAAATTCCGCCAGATCTATGTGTCCGACCGTCTGAAGGCCAACAGCCGCAAGACACTGGTCATGGAAAAGCAAGGCAGCAAGTGGGTAATCAAGCAGGAACAATCGGGGGGCTGATGAAGCACGCACCAGCAAACAGCAAGCGCACCAAGGCCGCAACACTGGCCGTGGCCGCGTGCACTCTGCTGGCGCCGCTGGCAATCGCCAAGTCCATTCATCCCGGCGGCGGCACGCCCGCCAGGCAGGACCCCGAACTGCTGCTGATCGATATCTACAAAGACCTGCGCGCCAGCCAGCTCAATGAAGCCCAGGCCAAGGCAGACGCACTGGTCGCCGCCTACCCCAATTTCCGCATCGGCCACCTGATCCGCGGCGACCTGCTGCTGATGCATACCCAGCCCGTCACTACGCTGGGCGCCGGCATCGCATCCAGCGCCCCGCCGGACAAGCTGAAAGACCTGCGCGACGAAGCGCGCGTGCGCCTGCAATCGATCACCGCCCGCCCCGCAGCGGACATGGCCCCGCGCCCCGTCCTGCAGCTGCGCAGCGACCAGCGCCACGTGCTGGTGGTGGACACCACGCAGTCGCGCCTCTACGTCTACCAGAACCAGAACAACCAGCTGAAGTTCATCACGGACTACTACATCACGCAGGGCAAACTGGGCATTCACAAGCTGAAGGAAGGCGACCAGAAAACGCCGATCGGCGTGTACTACATCAACGGCCGCGTGTCGGGTCGCAAGCTGCCGGACTTCTACGGCGCCAGCGCCCTGCACATCAACTACCCGAACGAGTGGGACCGCGTGCAAGGCCGCAGTGGCGGCGGCATCTTCCTGCACGGGACGCCATCCGACAGCTACAGCCGCCCTCCTCTTGCCTCCGATGGCTGCGTGGTGCTGACCAACGCCGACCTCAAAAAGCTTGAAGGTACAGTCGATATCGGCAAGACGCCGGTCGTCATCGCCGAAAAACTGGAATTCGTCAGCAAGGCCAAATGGGATTCCGAGCGCGACACCGCGACCCGCCTGATGGATAGCTGGCGCACCGACATCGCCAGCATGGACCGCACACGCGTGCTGAAAAACTACTCCAGCAAGTTCCGTTCAGCCAACGGCGAAGACCTGAACACCTGGTACGAAAAAGAGATGCGCGCCCTGGTGGATGTGGTGAATCTGGGCGTGAAGCTGAGCGATGTCACCCTGTTCCGCTACCCCGGCCAGGACGACATGATCGTCTCCACCTTCACCATGGAGACGCTGATTGGCAAGAACAAGAGCACCTTCCGCAAGCGCCAATACTGGTCGCGTGAAGGCGGCAACTGGAAGATCGTGTTCGAAGGCCTGATCTAAGACTTCTTGTGCGCCGCCATGGCGCGCTTGCGCAGCCAGGCCTGCACTTCCTCGAATTTCACCTCGCCGCGATTGGCGGTATCGATTTCCGCAAAGTGCGAAGCCACATAACCGAGGCCCGCCTTTTCCGCTTCCTGTTTCGTCAGCGTGCCACTATGGTCCGCATCCGCTTCATCGAAGCGCTTGCGCAGCTTCTGCTGGACTTGCGCGCGCAACTCATCGCCAGAAGCAGCCGGTTCGCGCGAAGGAATGCGCTGGTCCTTCGGCACATAAGGCTCCTGCTGCGCAGCGCAGACAGTGGATATGGCCAGCGCAGCCAATATCAGCAATCGTTTCATTCCTTCTCCTTCAATGTGCGGACGCGTAGAACGCTGCCAAATCCGATTTGATGGCGCGCCGCGCCGTATCGTCCAGATAGGCCATGTGGCCGCTCTGGTAAAAGCGTACCGTAATATTCGAATTGGTGCCCAGCCGTGCCAGATCGCGCTCGGTTTGATAGAACGGCGTGGCGAGGTCGTAGTAGCCGTTGAGCGACATCACCTTCAGCGACGGATTCAGGGTCATCGCCGCCGCCAGATCGGGCACCGTATCCGGCACGTTCTTGCCTTCGTGGCTGAAGTTCCAGCGGTTGACGATGTCGTTAAAGGTCACATAACCCGAACCGGCCGTGTAATGCAGCGTGCCGGCGATACAGCTGATGGTCGTGTTGACGAAGGCATCGTTCACCACCGCCAGTGACGGATCGCCGCCTGCTGCCAGCGCGCTGCCTGCCGGCGCCAGCACGCGCGCATCGTAACGTCCTGTCAGCTGCCCCGGCACCACGGTCTGGAAGGTATTCGGCTGCATATCGAAATTCTGCTGCCACACCAGCGCTGAAATGCCCGTGAACGCGTTCAGCTGGGACGTGACGGCGGCCGGCGGCTGCGTGCGGCTTGCAATCCATGGCGTCATCGCGGTGCGGTAAGCGCCGGACGCGAAATCACGCGCCTGTTGCAGGTAGCTGTTCAAATCCGCGGGCAGCGGATTGGCGGTGTGGTGGTAAGCGCCAATGGCCGCATACGTCGGCACATAGCCCTCGCAGCTGACCTGGTTCGGATCGAACACGCCGCAGTTGGCGTTGTAATCCAGGATGGACGACAGCAGCACGATCCCGTTCAGCTTAGTGCCTGCGCTTTCCAGCAGGTTGGCCAGCACCGCCGTGCGCGGCGCGCCATACGATTCGCCGAACAGGAACTTGGGCGAAGTCTGGCGATTATTGGCGGCGACATAGCGCAGCACGAAATCGCGGAAGCTGGCCGCGTCGGCATCCACGCTCCAGAAATCCTGGTTCTTGTTGGGTGCAATGGCTTGCGAGAAGCCGGTGCCGATAGCGTCGACGAACACCAGATCGGTGGTATCGAGCAGGCTTTCGGCGTTGTCCACCAGCTGCACGGGATTCGGCACGAACAGCGTCGGCTGGTTGGTCACGATGCGGCGCGGGCCGAAGGAACCGAGGTGCAGCCACAGGGTCGATGAACCGGGGCCGCCGTTGTACATGAAGGTGACCGGACGCGTGGCCGCCGACTGATTATCCGCCGTGTAGGCAATGTAGAAGAAGGACGCGGCCGGTTGGCCGGTGCGTGCATCGACCGTGGTCAGATGGCCGGTGGTGGCCGTATAGTTGATGCCAACGCCGTTCAGGGTGAGCTGCGCCTTCAGCGTCGCCGCGCGCTCCTGCGCAGATGCCAGAGAGCCGGTCGCCGCGCTGGAATAGACCACACTGTCGGCCAGCGTGCCGTCGGCAACGGGCGGTGTGGAAGGTGTCGTTGGCGGCGCCGGCGCGGGCGAGCCGCCACCTCCACCACCGCAAGCCACAAGCAAAGCCGCCAGCGTGGCGGCAAGCGGCGCCCAGGCGGCGCGGCGCGGCAGGCAATCCAGTTCCATGCATCCTCCAAAGGGGTGCAGCACTGAAGGGAATTATACGGCTGTGTCAGACCTCATGGCAAAACGCTTGCGGTAGTCGCGCGGCGCCACCCCAAGGGTGCGCTGGAAGGCGGAGCGCAGGCGCTCCTCATTGCCGAAACCGCACAGGCGCGCGATCTGGTCCACTTTGCGCGGCGAAGCTTCCAGCATGCGGCGCGCGGCCTCCAGCCGCAGCACTTCCACGCCCTTGGCAGGCGTGCGCCCAGTCTTCTGCTTGTAGACGCGGGCGAAGTTACGCGGGCTCATATTCACCTGCTCCGCCATCACGTCCACCGACAGCGGCTCCAGCGCAAGGTTATCCATGATCCACAGGTGCAAGCGTTCGAAGATGTCGCCCTCCTCCGACTGGGTTTGCAGCAGCTCGCTGAACTGTGCCTGGCCGCCGGGGCGCTTCAGGAACACCACCAGCTCGCGCGCCACCTGCATGGCCACCGCGTGTCCGCAATCGTCTTCCACCAGCGCCAGCGCGAGATCGACGCCGGCACTCACACCGGCCGAAGTCCAGACGGATTGCTGGCGTATGTAGATCGCATCGTTGTCCACCTCCACCGATGGGAAGCGCTCCCGCAATAAATCGCACATGGCCCAATGGGTGGCGGCGCGCTTGCCGTTGAGCAGACCCGCCTGCGCCAGCAGGAAAGTACCGCTGCACACCGAGGCCGTACGGCGCACCTGCGACGACGCGCCGCTCAGCCACTCCGACAGCGGCTTATTCAGCGACTGGATGCGCGGCATATGGGGTGAGCCGGGAATCACAATGGTGTCGACCATCGCAGGATCAAAGGCGCTGAGCGGATCGGACACGATGGCCATGCCCTCCGCCGAGCGCATCACGCCGCCTTCAAGGCTGACCGTGTGCAGCACATAGCCTGGCAGTCCGCGTGCGCGCATGCGCTTGTCCGCGGCCCAGAACACGGTCTGTGGCCCCGTCAGATCGAACAGGCCGACCTCCTCGTACGCGACAAAAAGTACGAGGCGGGAGGATGGCAGGAATTCAGGGGTATTCGTCATGTCAGGGGATTCTCGCGCGCCTAAGATGAAGCTGTCAAATATGAC
>NZ_JBFRDW010000347.1:0-6347 GCF_052113985.1 Pseudoduganella sp. RAF53_2
TCTCTAAGCTCATCAACGAGTCGGTCAAGCGCGTGAACACCGGCAGCGAGATCTCCCGCCAGGCCAGCGAGGCCTTCGACAAGATCGTGCAGGGCGTGGGCAAGACCAGCCAGGCCATCGGCGTGATTTCCAGTGAAGCCCACGAACAGCTGCTGACGGCGCGCGAGGTAAGTTCGGCGATCCAGCACATCGCGGAAGCGGCCGAGCAGTCGGCTGGCAGCTGCGACAGCATCGCCGCCTCCACCGCGAACCTGAATCAGCGTGCGGGGGACCTGAACAAGATCGTCGCCGGCTTCGTGGTGTAAGCATGGAAGTCCTGCGCGTGGTGGCGGCGCCCGCCGCCGGAACAGTGACGCCTGCGCTGAAGTTGTTCGGCTCCTTTTTGCTGGGCAGCGACGAATTTGCCTTGCCCGCCATGTGCATTCGGGAGGTGGTCAATTTCCCGGAACGCATGACGACGGTGCCCCTGGCGCCCCATTATCTGGAGGGGATGTTCACGCTGCGCGGCAGCGTAATCCCGGTGGTGAACCTGGCCCGCCTGTTCGACCCGTCGGCACCGAAGGGCGAGCCTTGCCACAAGATCGCCATCATCGACCACCAGGATGTGCTGGTCGGTTTGCTGATGCACGGCATCGGCGAGGTGCTGCGCGTGCGTCCCGAGCAACGCAGCACCCTGCAATATGCGGGGGAGGCGGGTGTAGTGGCGGGTACCATCCTGCTCGACCAGGGACGGCGCCTTCTGCAGGTCCTGAACGTGGAGCGCCTGGTCTGCATCGAGAATGTGCCCCAGGTACTGGCCCTGCGCGCGGCGGGTGGCCAGGGACGCCAGCGCCAGTTGCACGCGGTTGGCGAGAAGCGCCATAGCATCACTTTCCGCGCCGCCGGTGCCCATTTCGCGCTGGAGATGAAGGCCATCCAGGAAATCGTGCAGGTGCCCGAACTGCAATCCTCAGTCCTGAATAGTCAATTGTGTTTGGGACGCATGCTGTTCCGCGGCAAGCAGATCGCGGTGGTGGACTTCGCGACCCTGGCCGGCGCCGTGCCGAGCGAGCCCCATCCCGGCCAGCGCGTGCTGGTGGCCCGCATCGGCGACGCCACCATCGGCTTCCTGGTCGATGCGGTGGAAAGCATCGACCACTTCCATACCGAGGACGTGATGCCGATTCCGCTGCTGAGTAAAGCGCGCAGTGGCATGTTCGCCGGCTGCGTGACGAGGGCAGGGCAGGACGATGTGATCCTGCTCGACCACGATGGCATCTTCTCGCGCAGCGAGATTGGCGAGCTGCATCAGGGGCACCAGAACCTGTTCCCCGAAGACGGCAAGGACAAGGCCGCGCGTGCTGCCGTCGGCCGCAAGGTCTATCTCACCTTTACCGTGGGCGACAAGTTTGCGCTCGAGCTGCGCCAGGTGCGCGAGATCATCGACTGCAGCGGCGACATCACCCGCGCGCCGGGTGTGCCGGACTACTTGAGGGGCGTTCTCAACTTGCGCGGCAATTTCGTCAGCCTGGTCGACCTGCGTGTGCTGTACGGCATGCGGCCCTCGGCGCAGCCGGACCTGTGCAAAGTGCTGGTCATCGAACGTGGTGACGAGCGCTTTGGTCTGATCGTTGATGGTGTAAATGACATCGTCACGGTGGCCGACTCGCACCGCTACCCAACGCCTAGCCTGATGCGCAAAGGCGAAGCCGATGGCCTGCAGGAAGAATCTCTAGAGGTTTTAGAGCTAGAAAGAAACGCCACTGTGTGTTTGCTACCGCTCAACTGCTTGACRGAAAAATTCTAGTATGACACTTAAAAATGTCAATCAGCCCCTTTTCAAGATTGGATGACGCCATTTGAATAAGAAGACAGACTTTAGCTAGGGAAGCGCTGATTTAGTCAGTTTTTGCACCACCGAGCTGCCGTGACGATGTGACGGAGCTGGGAAAAAAATAATCGAGTGTTGCAAGCCGATTGGAAGCGAAAAACGGCTGCTTTTTGCTTGCCGCTTCCCCCTTTTTCAAACTCTGGACGCAGCTTGGGTGTGCCAGCTGCCGAGGAACCTGCGCGCCAGCATCAGGTTGGCGAAGGCAAACAGCGAATACAGCTGCGTCGTATTCTTGGCCAGCCCACGATAACGCGTCTTACGATGGCGGAACCGGCATTTGACGACATGAAAGCAATGCTCGACCTTGGCGCGGACGCTGGCTTTGGTCTGCTCCAGCTTTTCGGTAATGCGCCCCAACTTGTCCTTCTTGAGTGCCTTGCGCAATCCAGGGYGCAGGGCAGTATGCCAGACCACCTTCGAGTCGGCGTTTTCTGCGCGCTTGGCAACACCCTGATAGCCGGCGTCAACGATCGCAATCACTTCCCCGCCGTGCAGCAGCGCATGCGCCTGTGTGACGTCAGCGACGTTGCCAGCCGTCCCAACAACGCTGTGCACCAGGCCCGTGGCCATGTCGACACCAACGTGCGCCTTCATCCCGAAGTGCCAGTCATTGCCTTTCTTCGATTGGTGCATCTCTGGGTCGCGCTCGCCATCACGGTTTTTGGTCGACGGTGGTGCCGCAATCAAGGTCGCGTCGACGATGGTCCCTTCGCGCATCGTCAGACCCTTGCTGGCCAGATGCGCATTGATCTCGTTGAAGATGCGCTTGGTCAGATCATGCTGTTCCAGCAGGCGCCGGAACTTCAGCAACGTGGTCGAGTCGGGCGCCGACTCATGCGTCAGGTCGATGCCGACAAAACCACGGATCGCCTGGCTATCGTAGATCGCATCCTCAACGCCTTCGTCCGACAAGCCAAAGCATTGCTGGGCGATGTACATGCGCAGCATGCGCTCCAGCCCAATCGGCGGACGGCCACGCCCATCGCCCTTCGGGTAATACGGCAGGATGACCGCCACCAAGGATGGCCACGGCGTGGCAGCCTCGATTTCAGCCAAGAAGCGGTCGCGCCGCGTCAGCTTTTTCTTGCTGGCGTATTCGGCATCCGAAAACTCGRTTGCATCATCAGGACTCCATTGGAATGGAGGAGCCATTGTGACAGCTTGCCGGTCAGTTGCGCCGCAGCGCCGCGATTAAATCAGCGCTTCCCTAGTAGCCGTTCCGCCATCTTTGCGTCAACTCGGCCAATGTGAAAGCCGTAGTTTTGATGAGGCGGGGCACGAGTAGGACTTTTATCGCGTATGCCCGTCCCAGCATGGACCGTCATTAGGGCCGAAAGGTAACAGTTATTGAACGAAATGAGAGTCTGTTCGCGTCTGTTTGAAGTCTAGTTCCCCGGACATCACTTTTTTGAGTTTTTGGYGGCGTATCACCAATTATTGGCAGCTTTTTTCCGGGGGGGGGGGATAATTGCTTCTCCAAGATTAGGTTTGAGGAGAGATTGCCTGAGTCTTAGACGCTTGGTATCAGCCCTAAAAAAGTCGACGCTTAGCTGTTCCAATAAGTAAAAATTAGGTTCAAAAACTTGGGCTGAAGCAATTTGAGGAAAATATAATATTAGTGAAATACATTATTTCCTCCGAAATTAATAATAGTGGCTTGCCCATAAGTTATGCAATAACTGATCAATGTAATCTCATAATGCGCGTGGGGAATAATGGTATTTTTATCTTTTTTCGGCCGGTTGAAACTGCTGTATAAGTTTTTAGTCTTGGCTGGGCTTTGGATTATTGTTGCGCTCGTACCAGTGACGCTTTACATGCAAGAAACCGGTAAATATATGCATTCGGTTGAGATTGAGCGGGATGGAGTGTCATCAGTTTTGATGGGATTAAAAGTAGTACAGCTCACGCAGCAGCACCGCGGCCTGTCATCCCTCTTACTGGGCGGCGTGCAAGCGGTGCGGGAACCGTGCCGCGCCAAACGGCAGGAGGTGGATGCCGCGTACTCCGAGCTGGAAAAACTGGTCACAGGCCTGCATGACTCGGCCATCAGCGAATCCTTCGCCTCCGCTAAGCGCGACTGGGAAACCCTAAGAGATCGCGTGACCAGTGGCCGCATTAGCGTTCCGGAAAGCTACGCCGCGCACACGGCCTTAGTGCCCAAGCTGCTCAAGACCAGCGACCTGATCGGCGACGCCTACGGCCTCAGCCTCGATCCCGACAAGGACAGCTACCTACTGGTACAGGCGATGTTTTACCAGCTGCCTTACCTGGCCGAAGAAGTCGGCAAGATGCGCGCCAAAGGTGCTGGCCTTCTAGCGAAGAAAGAGGCCAGTGAAGAAGATCGTCAAGTACTGAGCGCGATAATCGGCCTGGTCGACAGCCGACTCGATCAGACAACGACGACTTTCGGTAAGGCGGCGGCTGYCAATTCCCATATTGAGAGCGAGCTCGGCGACGCGATGCGCGAAGTGGCGGAGGCTGCGCGAAAGGTGAGCTCGCTGGCTCAGGAGCAAATTGTGAAGCCAGAATTCCTGACTTACTCGGGGGAGCAATATGTCGCCATTAGCACTTCGGCTATCGACCGCCAGTTCAAACTGAGCGGGGCAGCTGCCAGAGAACTCACGGAGCTACTTGACGAAAAAATCCGTCATTTTCAAAAACGCCGCTGGATCATTGTCGTGTCTCTGGCCGGCTTATTAGCAGTTACGGGTTGGATTAGCCTTCTCATTTCGAAATCTGTGACAACGCCGTTAGCCAACGCAGTAATCGTGGCAGAACGGATTGCAGAGGGTAAGCTGATTGGCAATTTTGATGTTAGCCATCCGAACGAAGTAGGGCAACTGCTTCGAGCATTAGATGCGATGAGCAATAGCTTGAGAGGAATCGTATCTGACGTAAGTGTGAGCATAGACAGCATTAACGCGGCGAGCGGCGATATCGCTAGTGGGAATGCTGACGTGTCTGCACGGATTGAGGCTCAGGCTTCCAGCTTAGAGGAAACAGCCTCCGCCATGGACGAACTGACGTCCACAGTGAAGCAAAACGCAGACAACGCCGGCAGGGCCAACGAACTTGTGCAGAGTGCGTCTGGTGTAGCAGCTCGCGGAGGCGAAGTAGTCTCGAGGGTAATTCGCACCATGGCTGAAATCAATGATAGCTCACGACGAATCGTAGAGATCATTGCAGTTATCGATGGAATTGCATTCCAGACGAACATATTGGCACTGAATGCCGCAGTAGAAGCGGCGCGTGCAGGAGAGCAAGGCCGAGGGTTTGCCGTAGTGGCCGCTGAGGTGCGCAACCTTGCGCAGCGTTCGGCTTCAGCCGCAAAGGAAATCAAAGATTTGATAACGCTCAGTGTTGAGCGGGTCGAGTCTGGCAATAAGCTTGCGAGCCAGGCCGGCACAGCGATGCAAGACATAGTGAAAAGTGTCGAGGGAATCACCAATATCATGGCCGAAATCGCCATGGCGTCTAGGGAGCAGGGCATGGGCATCGAGCAAGTGAATCTTGCGGTGAGCCAGATGGACGATACGACTCAACAGAATGCAGCTTTGGTTGAACAAACCGCCTCTGCCTCTGAGAGCCTGAAGGAGCAGGCGCAATTACTGGTTAAGGCGATAAGCATTTTCCAGATTGAGGCAAATATGGAGGGATACTCGAGTTCGTCGGCGAAACATGTTCCGAAGTTAGGTAGACTTTCCGCGAAAATCTCGCGAGCGATTTAGATCGTATCTACAGAGACGTAATTTGCTCCATACATGCGCGCGCGAAATGATGAGGCAGCCATCTCTCGCGGCGCTGTTTTCGCTTGCGCCGAAGAATTAAGCATCTTTTTAGAGCAACATCGGCTGATTATTAGTCTTTATAAGTCTAACGATACTTGCAGACTGGGCCACTCGTCGCTAAGAATTCCATATCCGATGCAGTTGCGCATCTGTCCCCCGCAGATTCGCTTACGAGGAAAAGCTCCCTCGCGAGTAAATCCCAAGTTGGTTAGGATTCGCGCAGACCAAGAATCCTCGGCGTCAATCTCAGCGCTGATTCGATTGAAGCGCCACTCTTCAAAGATGTGGTGCATGACTTCTGCCAAGCCTTCGAACACCCAGCGATTGTTTTGATGGTGAGGGGCAAAGAAGAACTCAAAATCGCACCGGCGGTGACGTTGATCTATCGACTTCAGCCGGATGTGTCCGATGACGCGTCTTGGATCTTGAAGCGTAAAAATTAAGTGTAGTCCGGTTCCTCTCTCATATTCTTCCAATGAGGTGGCGACGTAAGCTCTTGCTTCGTCGGGAGTTTTCCAGACGCTCTCGTCAGCGTACATGGATGCTTGCGCACATCCGTATAAAGCAGAAAGTGCCGCCACATCACCACCAGATACGCGATGAATTTCGAATTTTTGTGTGCTGATAAAGATGGTCTTGGTGTTCAAAGTTCTGTCACTTCAGAGAGAAGACTAACAGCATAGATC
>NZ_JBFRDW010000348.1:0-6296 GCF_052113985.1 Pseudoduganella sp. RAF53_2
CAATGGAAATGAAGCCAAGCGCTGCGTCTGATTGAGGACGCCCATGAATACTACCAAAAGTCATCGTATCGCCTTATTATTCAACGCGAATAAGAGTTTTGATCGAGAGGTTATTGCCGGCATTGCCGCTTATTTGGGAAGTACGCGTGCGGCATGGGATTTATTTCTGGAAGAAGATTTTCGTCTGCGCCTGGCCGGCATTGAGAATTGGTCGGGCGACGGCATTATTGCCGATTTTGATGATCCCGCCGTCGCCGCCGCATTAAGCCGTTGCAGCGTGCCGGTAGTGGCCGTCGGCGGTTCCTATGCCGACGAGGCCGAATATCCGGCGCGAGTACCTTATGTGGCGACGGATAATTTCAAACTGATCAAACTGGCCCGCGATCATCTGATCGATGTCGGCTTGCAGCGCTTTGCGATGTTCAGTCTGCCGGAGGCCAGGGAAAACCGCTGGGCGCAGGAACGCGAAAATGCCTTCCGCAGCCTGATGTCCGCCGACCAGATGGAAGCCGAGATTTTCCGCGGCTGCGRCACCAGCGCCTCCTCCTGGGACGACACGGTGCAGGGCCAGGTCGCCTGGCTGCGCAGCCTGCCCAAGCCGGTTGGCATCATCGCCGTGACGGATGCGCGGGCACGCCAGCTGCTACAGGCCTGYATCATTGCCGGCATTGCAGTGCCGGAGCAGGTGGCGCTGATCGGCATCGATAACGATCCGCTGGTGCGCATGCTGACCCGGATTCCGCTCAGTTCCGTGATCCAGGGCGCGCAGGAAATGGGACGCACCGCAGCCCACTTGCTGGACCAGATGCTGCACGGCGTGCGTCTCGGGAATACGCGCATCCTGATGCCCCCGGCCGGCATCAATGTGTTTGCATCGAGCCAGCACCAGGYGGTGCGGCATCCCCATGTGGCGCGGGCGCGCCATTTCATACGGCAGTATGCCTGCCAGGGCATCAAGACCCACCAGGTGGCGGATTATGTCGGCGTTTCGCGCTCCTCGCTGGAAGCATATTTTCGCCAGGAGCTGGGCCGCAGCGTGCACGATGTGATCCTGGAGTTCAAGCTGGACGCGGCCAAGGCCGGTCTGGAAAACGGTGAACGCAGCATTGCCGATGTGGCGCTGGGCTGCGGTTTTACCTCGACCCAGTACATGCATCTGGTGTTCAAGCGCGAATTGGGATGCACCCCGCGCGCTTACCGCGATCGGGTCCTGGCGGACTGAAGGCCGAACGGGGCCGCCCGATTAGCCAGAATCGTTCCGGGCCTTGGTGATTTTCGCAATTGAATCGCCAGGGCGCGGATCGCAGAATGGCAGCATGACCAAACCAACTTTCGGCATCGCATACAAGGCGGACGAACACCGCTTATTCACACTCAGGAATGCCGGCGGCATGGCGGTAACAATCAGCGAGCGCGGCGCCGCCTTGTGGTCCTGGCGTGCGCCGGACCGCTACGGCCGCATGGCGGACGTGTTGCAGCCCCCCTCAGGCGGCGCAATCCACGCGCTTTGGCAAGGCCGCCATGTGGACGGCGCGGTCTCGCTGATGCGGATGGAGGAAGGGCGCGCCGCCGCCTTGGCGGAATACCGGCTGGACGACGATGGCTGCCTGACCGTGCAGCACGAGGTGGTGGCGATGGCGCCCACAGCGCTGGCGCTGGCTTCGCATCCTTGCTTCAATCTGAATGGCGGCATGGCCGACGTGTCCGACCACATGGTGCAGATCGATGCCGATTTCTACGTCGAAGTGGATATGGACGGCAAGCCAGGCGGCGTCGCTGCTGTAGGCGGCACCGCCTTCGATTTCCGGCACCCGGCGCCGATCGGAGCACGCTTACGCTGGCCCGACAGCCAGATCCTGCGCAGCGCCGGCTTTAACCACGCCTTTTTCGTTCGTAACCATTTCACGGGAGGCCAGGGACCTTTGCGTGCCGTGGCCCTGATTGTCGACCCGGGCTCCGGCCGCAGCCTGCAGCTGCACACCACCGAAGCAGCCGTGCAGTTCTGTGYGGGCCGGCAGGGCGGCTTTACGATCGAAGCCCGCGCCTGTCCGGACCTGAGGTGCGCTTCATGGCCCGGCATCGTTGTCACGCCGGGCCAGGTATATCGCCAGACTTCCGTCTACCGGCTCGCGCTCTCTAATCCACGGTAGACGAACTGCCGTGCTTTGACCACACCGCTACCGGCGCTATAGATGCCGACCTTCAGGCTGAGGAAGCCTCCGAACACATTGTGATGGAAGCCGGATACCTCCATCTGCCACGGATGCTTGATCCAGCGCTTGCCATCCCGCGAGTAGTGGAAGGTGACGATGTTGGCGCGGTTGGTGAGCTTGACGTGAATGGTCTTCGCCGGCACTTTCTCGCGCATCCAGCTTTGCTCCTCGCTGCAGTGGTAGGTGAACATCTGCGTCTGGCTGAAACCGATGCCGCAGTAGCCGCGCTGGCTGTAGTACAGCAGCAGTCCACCCTGTGCGCCTTCGCCGATCTCCAGCATGACCGATGCCTCGTAATCGCGGTCGCCAACGATGCAGGTCAGTGGCGAGCAATTGGCAGGCGAGCTGCCTTTGGCGCTCAGCGCCAGGCATTTGTCTTCGTAGCGTGCACGCTGCATTTCCTGAGGGCCGGGATCGAAAAAGCTCCATTGCACGCCGAACTTGTTGGTGGAGAAGTCGTCCGACAGTGCCTGGCCCGCAGGACCGGACTGGCCGCCTTTGGGCTTGCGCAAGGGACCTGACAGCGTGCCGCCGCGCGCGCGGAACCAGCCATCGCTGGTCCATTCGATCGGCTCCAGCAAAGTCTGGCGGCCCAGTGTGCGGAAGCCGTTTTCGTAAGCATGATAGACCATCCACCAGTCGCCGCCGGGGCCTTCGACCACACTGGCGTGGCCGCGCGACCACCACGGTTCATCGGCGCTGCGGGTGCRCACAATCGGGTTATCGGGACAATCCTGCCACGGTCCGTGGATCGATCGCGAACGTGCCACGATGACCATGTGGCTGGTCGGCGGGCCGGAAGTGCCGCCCACCGCCGTCACCAGATAGAACCATTCGCCACGCCGGAACAGTTTGGGTCCCTCGGGCGCGAACATCTCGACCACCCAGTCATCCGGGTAGCGCCAGGGTTCGTAGACCTGCTCCAGTTTGCCGGCGGTGGACAGGCCGTCGTCGGCGAGCGCAATGCGGCGCACGCCGTTGACGAACAGGTAGCGCTTGCCGTCCTCACCGACCGCGTGGCCTGGATCAATGCAGCCGGACAGCTTGAGATCGATTGGCTCGCTCCATGGTCCGCGGATATCGTCGGCATAAATCACGAAGATGGAACTCTTGCCATCCGGGCTGGCGGGAATGTACAGGTAATACCGACCCTGGTGTTTGACCAGGTCCATGGCCCAGACGGAACCGAGCGGCTTATGGAGTGCGGCGCCGATGGGCGCCCAGTTCACCAGATCGCGCGAGTGCCAGATCACGGCGCCGGGATAGGACAGGAAAGACGAGAACGTCATGTAGTAATCGTCGCCGTCTTTCAGGATCGTTGGGTCCGGGTGGTCGCCGGGCACGATCGGATTGACGAAGGTGCCGGTGCCAAGGTCCGCCTTGCGCTGGCCTTCTATGCCATATGCCGGCTGCAGCAGCGCGCTGGTGGCGGCGCAAGCTGTGGCGCTGACGGCGTTGGTTGGAGCGGCCGGCGCGAGTGGTGCCGCCGCAGCGCCGGCACTGGCAAGTGCAAGCTTGAGCAGACCACGGCGCTTGACCGCGTCGAGCATAGGTTCATCCTTTTTCATTTGCCGATCACTCTCATCAAAACTCTTCTGTGTTGATATTCGAGGCCATCTTTGCAGACCCGCAGGGCTGCGGCAAYTATGAAAATCACCGATGCGGAGAATGATTTACCCCAAGCGGCGATATCGCCGTTCACGTGCCAGATATGCGGTGATAGCATCGCTGCCACGACTAAAAAATCAGGAGCCTTCGAGGATGAAACACCTGCAACGCATCTGCTTCGCACTATTGGGCGCGGCCTTCGCGGCGTCCGCTGCACAGGCACAGCCACGCCAGATAGTGCTTGATGTGGCAAGGGCGGAGCAGCCGCTGGACCGGTTCTTCGATCTGTCCGTTGGCTCGGATTATCCTGGCACTTTGCGGCGTGCCGACAGCATGGCGCAGCTGAAGACGCTCGTCGAGGAAACGGGCTTTCGCTACATCCGCTTCCATGCCATCTTCCACGATGTGCTGCAGACGGTGAAGACCGATGACGGCAAGATCGTGTACGACTGGACCGGCATCGATCAGCTGTATGACGATCTGCTGGCGCGCAAGATCAAACCCTTTGTCGAACTGGGCTTCACACCCAAAGCATTGGCCACTTCGAAGGCACAGATTTTCTATTGGGAAGGCAATACCTCGCATCCCGAACTGAATGGATGGAAGAACCTGATCGCAGCCTTCATCACGCATCTGCAACAACGCTATGGCAAGGAGGAAGTGCGGAGCTGGTTCTTCGAAGTCTGGAATGAGCCGAACCTGGACGGGTTCTGGGAGGGTGGTGACCAGAAAGCGTATTTCGAACTGTACGACGCGACGGCCAATACGATCAAGGCGCTCGACCCGGCGCTGCGTGTCGGCGGGCCATCGACGGCCGGTGCGGCCTGGGTGCCTGAATTCCTTGATCACGTTGCGGCCAGCGGCGCAGCGGTCGACTTCGTGACGACGCATACCTATGGTGTCGAAAGCGGCTTCCTGGACGAGAAGGGCGTCGACGATACCAAGCTGTCGCCATCGCCCGATGCGATTGTGGGTGACGTGCGCCGCGTGCGCGAACAGATCACCGCGTCGAAGTATCCGCAGCTGCCGCTGTATTTTACCGAATGGAGTACCAGCTACACGCCGCGTGATCTGGTGCACGACTCGTACATCAGCGCTGCCTACATCCTGAGCAAACTTCAGAGCAGTAAAGGCCTGGCGCAGGGCATGAGCTACTGGACTTTTTCCGATCTGTTCGAAGAACCTGGGCCGCAGCGTAAGCCGTTCGAAGGCGGCTTCGGCCTGATGAATCCGCAGCGCATCCGCAAGAGCGCCTACTTTGCCTACAAATATCTGCATTCGCTGGATGGCAAGGAGATTCCGGCCGAGGACCGGCAAGTCATGGCCGCCACGGATGGCAAGTCGGTGCGCGCCGTGCTGTGGGATTTCCAGCAGCCGCGGCAGCCGGTCAGCAACCGTTCGTTCTACAGCCGCGTGCAGCCCGCTGCCGATAGCGCGCCAATTTCACTCCAGGTTCTTCACGCGAAGGCAGGAAAATATCGTCTGCAACTGCACCGTACCGGCTTCCGCGCGAATGATCCCTACACGGCCTATGTCGAGATGGGCATGCCGGCACAGCTGACGAACGAGCAGCTGGGCCGGCTCAGCGCCCTGACCAAAGACACGCCGGAGTCAAGCCGCATCGTCAGCATCGGCAAGTCGGGTGCCTTCACGCTCAAGGTGCCGATGCGCAGCAATGACGTCGTGCTGGTGACACTGGAACCGCTGCGCGGACGCTGATGGCATAGCGTATCTTCTTTGCGTCTAAGCCGCCACCAATGCCAGAGTTAACCAACTGGCACCCGGCAGCGGCGCACAGTATCGCTGGTCGATGCTAGCGTGATCCGCTGCTTGCGACGCCGCTCGGCACGCTGCCGCCCGCAGTTGCCCTGTATGCCAACCAGCTTGGTGCGCTGATCAAGCGGGCCAGCAAAGAGCGGCGCGAGATCTTAATCGCGTAGTTCGGCGGGCACTTTGCCGCCATTCTCCGCCAGCTTGGACATCACCTGCTTATGCAGCCAGATATTCATTTTGGCGGAGTCATTGGTGTTGCCCGTATAGTGCAGCTCCTGGGCCAACTGCTTGCGCGAAGCGAGACTGCTGTCGAGGTCCAGCAATTTCAGCAGGTCGACAATCGACTCGCGCCAATGGAGCGTTTGCCCGGCGTTCTTGGCCTTCCCGGTCAGAATCGCTTCGACATCGACCGGCTCTGCTGCCTGCGCCACCGGAGCGGCGGATGCTGTCGGTGAAGCTGGCGCTGCGGGTGCTGTTGGTGCTGCGCCGGCAGGTGAGGGCGCCGCAGTGGTCGGGTTTTGTACGGCCGCCGGGTGCGACGGCGGGAAAATCTTGTGGAAGATATCGCTCAAGATGCCCATGAATAGCCTCACTCATAAATAGCGAAAGTCTAGCCAAGCACAGGCGCGGCATCTGTACGCGGCCTAACGTTTTCAGAATGCTGGCGCGCGTCGTCGAGTTCTCAGCCCCACTAAGATGTAC
>NZ_JBFRDW010000349.1:0-6277 GCF_052113985.1 Pseudoduganella sp. RAF53_2
TTGCGCTTCCATATGAACGACCAGGATGGCGGCCTGGATGATATGCGCCGCAATATCGATGCGTGGTGGCCGTACGTGAGCGGCAGCGCGGCGCCTGTCGAAGCGATTCTCATGACTGCCTCCGGCTGCGGCGTCACGGTCAAGCAATATGGCCATCTGCTGGCCCACGATCCGGCCTATGCGGACAAGGCAGCGCGCATTTCGGCGCTGACGCGCGACCTGAGCGAAGTGCTGCCCGAGTTCACGGAGCAGATCGCGCAGCGCGTCGATGCGCGGCGGACGGTGTCCGAGCCGGTCGCCTGGCATCCACCGTGCACGCTGCAGCACGGCCAGCAAATCCGCGGCAAGGTTGAATCTCTGCTGCGTGCGATCGGCGTGGACGTGCGCCTGTGCGCCGACGCGCACCTGTGCTGCGGCTCCGCGGGGACTTATTCGATGCTGCAGCCGGAACTATCGCGCGAGCTGCGCGACCGCAAAGTAGCCAATCTGGAAGCCACAGGTGCGCAGCGCATTGTGTCCGCCAATATCGGCTGTCTGACCCACCTGCAGTCCGGSACCGGCACACCGGTCGAGCATTGGATTGAACTGGTAGAGCGCGCGCTTATACCGTAACGCTGCGGCGCCACTCGGCCGGCGCCACGTAAGCGGCGGCCCAGGCGCCGACTGCTTCCGGCGGCATGGGACGCGCGGTGCCGTAGCCCTGCGCCAGCGAGCAGCCCAGTTGCAGCAGGGCCGCGCCGTGTTCGACTGTCTCGATGCCTTCGGCGATGGCCTGACGTCCGAAAGCCTGGGCCAGGCTGATCACAGCCCGCACCAGATGCAGATCATCCGGATCGGACAGCATATTGCGCACGAAGCTCTGGTCGATCTTCAGCGTCTCGGCGGGCAAGCGCTTCAGGTAGGACATGGACGCATAGCCGGTGCCGAAATCGTCCAGTGCAAAGCGGATGCCCAGCGCCTGGCAATCGCGCATGATGCCGCGCACGTGTTCCACATCGTGCAGGGCAGAGGACTCCAGCACTTCCAGCTCCAGCAGCTGCGGCGGCGCATCCGGGCATTCGTCCAGAATCGCCCGCAGCCTTTCGGTGAAATCGTCGCGCTGGAAATGGCGCGCCGCGATATTCACGCTGACCGTCCACACATGGCCCTGCGCGTGCCAGGCAGCCAGCTGGCGCAGCGCGTCGCGTAACACCCATTCGCCGATATCGGCGATCAGGTCCGTGTGCTCGACGAAGGGCAGGAACTCCAGCGGGCCGATGATGCCGCGCTCCGCATGGCGCCAGCGCAGCAGCGCTTCCATGCCGATCACGCGGCCGGCGCGCATGTCCACCTTGGGCTGGTAATGCAGGCACAGCTCACCCTTGTGCAAGGCCGCGCGCACTTCGGCGCGGCGGTTGTGATGGGTGCGTACCTGTTCGTCCTGGCGCGCATCAAAGAAGTGGACTTTGCCACGGCCTTGCAGCTTGGCCTGATACAAAGCCTGATCGGCGCGGCGCAGCAAACCGTCCGCGCTGATGTCGCCGCCGCTGAACAAAGCCACGCCCACGCAGGCCGACAGATCCACCGTCTGGCCGCCGCAGACATAACTGCGCTGCAGCGCGGACAGCACGCCGCGCAGGCGTTCCTCCGCACCGGCCTGATCGGGCAATTGCGGCAGCAGCATGACGAATTCGTCGCCACCGAGACGCGCGACATAGTGGCGCTGGCCGCTGAAATCGTGCAGGCGGCTGGCGGCCTGCTTCAGCACCTCGTCGCCCAGCGCCTGGCCGCCCGCTGCATTGATGCGGCTGAAATCGTCCAGGTCGAACAGGCACACCGCCATTACTGCACCGCTGTCGCGCGCTGCCGACATCTCATGCTCGAAGCGCACTGCCAGCGCGGTGCGGTTGGGCAGGCCGGTGAGAATATCGTGCTGGCTTTGCCAGGAGATGCGCTGCATCAGGTGCAGGTTTTCACTGACGTCGCGGAACACCAGCACCGCGCCTTGTACTGCGCCCTCAGCGCGGATTGGGGCCGCCGTGTATTCCACATCGCGCTGGCGTCCGTTACGGTCGCGCAGCTGCTGGCCGCCCATCTTGCGCACTTCGCCGCCGCGGCAGGCAGCGGATGCGGCGCGCTGCAGCAGCTGTGGGCCGAATTGATTGGCCATGTCGAATACGGTGTGCAATTCCAGGCCCTGTGCCTCGGCCTCGGACAAGCCGGTTAGCCGCTCCGCCGCCGGATTCATGGCTTCGATGCGCCCGGAGAGGCTGGTGGTAGCCACCGCATCGCCGATCGAATTCAGCGTCACGGCAATGCGTTCCTTCTCGCCCTGCAGGCTATTCACCAGTTCCTGCACGCGGCCTGCCATATCGTTGAAGGTGACGGCCATGGCCCGCGCTTCCAGGCTGCCGCGCACCGGCAGGCGCACGTTCAGCTGGCCGTCCTGGAAGGAGCTGGTGGCATTGGCAAGGCGGCGCAGCATGCGGTGGTTGATGAAAATGAGCAGACCAAGCAGGGTGTAGATCAGGGCGATATTGATGGCGGACAGCGTGGCTTGCTGGCGCAGCGATTGCCACACATGGGCCAGCGGCAGATCGGGGCGGAAGGACAGCACCAGCGTGCCTGCGGTTGTCTCACGCCGCAGCGTCAGGCGTTCAATATGTGCCAGGCCAGCCAGCCATGCAGGCGAGGCTGCGCGCACTGCGTCGGGGGCAGAGGAGGCTTGGACCAGGACGCGGCCGCCGGCATCCTCCCAGCGTACTTGCGCCAGGTCCTCATTCATGTGCGGTGCTTGCGCGAGCAGGCGTGCCACGCCGGCTTGGTCGCCGCGCGCGGCCAGTGGGTCCAGCGAGGCCGCCAAAGCGGCAGCGGTCTGGCGCGCGTCGCGCTCAAAGCTGCTGCGCGCATTGGCCGATTCCGAGTGGACCATCAGCGTATAGCGCACCGCGACCACCAGCGCGATCAGCAGGAAAATAGGGATGAAGAGGCGCGCGTACGTCCCCATCCGAAGCCACGTTGTGAGCAGTCTGCGTAGCACAGAGAATTACCAGGAGTGATAGTCACGTTGACAATATCACAAATAATAACTGCAAATCTTAATACTTTGTAGAAATAATGAAACCGGTTTCAGCGCTCAGCCCAGCGCTCCATGATTTCGATAACCTGCGGCAGGCGTTCGAGGAAGAGGTCCACCAGTTCGGGCTGGAAGTGACGGCCGCGCTGCTCGCGCATCCATTCGCAGGCTTCTTCCAGCGGCCAGGCGGGTTTGTAGGGGCGCACGGAAGTCAGGGCATCGAAGACATCGGCCACGGCGACGATGCGCCCGGCCATCGGAATGGCTTCTCCCTGCAGCCCGCGCGGGTAGCCGCTGCCATCCCATTTTTCGTGGTGGCACAGCGCCACCTCGTGCGCCACCTTCAGCATGCCGCTTTCGTGTTCGCCGATGATGCTGGCGCCAATGGTGGGGTGGGTCTGCATCACGGCCCATTCGTCCTGTTCCAGCTTGGCCGGCTTTTGCAGGATGCGGTCGGGGATGCCGATCTTGCCGATGTCGTGCATGGGAGCCGCGATGAACAGGTCGTCGGCCTCGTGCTCGTCCAGCCCATAGGCTTCGCCCAGCAGCTTGGCATAGTGGCTCATGCGGATCACGTGCAGGCCGGTCTCGTTGTCCTTGTACTCGGCGGCCAGGCCGAGGCGCTGCACGATCTGCAGCCGCGTGTCGCGCAGTTCGTCCATGCGCACCAGCGACAGGTGCAGCTGCACGCGCGCTTTCACCACAGCCGGTATGATTGGCTTGCTGATGAAATCGACGGCGCCCGCTTCGAAGCCATCCACTTCGGCGCCGGGATCGGTCAGCGCGGTGACGAAAATAATGGGGATGCCAGCGGTGGACGGATCGGCCTTCAGCTCGCGCGCCACTTCATAGCCGGTCATGTCCGGCATCATCACGTCGAGCAGGATCAGGTCCGGGCGCTCTTTGCGTGCCAGCTCGATGGCGCGCGGTCCATCCTTGGCAAACAGCATGTGGTAGCGGTCCTGCAGAATGGTGCGCAGCAGGTGCAGGTTGGTGCTTTCATCATCCACTGCCAGCACGCAGGGCTGGCGGCGCCTGAGCGTTTTCATGATGCGCCTCCATCGCTTGGCAGATAGTCGGCCAGCAGGGTTTCCAGCTGTCCCTGGGCGCCGGCGAAATCGAAATCGTCAATCGCGCGTTGCAGGTCGGCCAGGCGGGACGGCGCTGCATTACCGCGTAACGCTTCGGTCAATTCGGTCATGGCTTGCTGGTCGAAGCTGCCGTTGTCCAGGGAGCGCTTCAGCTTTACGCCCAGGCGGCGCAGCAGGTCACTGTCCGGCGCGGCGGAAACGCCGGGCGCGCTGCCAGTGCTCTCCGCATTATCCGCACCGTCCGCGGCCCTGCGTGCGGCGGCCAGTGCATCGGCCAGGCAGTCCGACGCCAGGTCGAGCAGGGCGGGCAGCGCGGTGCGGTCTTCGTTGGCCAGCGCATCTTCCAGCTTGGCCAGCACCTGCGCCAGTTGTTCCATGCCCAGATTGGCGGCGGCGCCGCGGATCTGGTGGGCGCGCATGCGGCCCGCGGCGTGGCGGCCGGATGCGGCGGCCGTAGTCAGTTCGCCAGCGGCATTGGCGTTATCGGCGGCGAACACGCCCAGAGCACGCAAATAGGCTTGTTCATGGCCGGTCCACAGTTGCAGGCCGTGCACGGCGTTCAGTACCTGGGCTTGCGGCGGAGCGTGCGCGGCGGCGCTGTCCGGGCGCGTATCGGTCGTGTGGCCCAGCACGCGCGCAATTTCTACGGTGAGGCCGACGATGTCGACCGGCTTGCTGGTAAAGCCGTCCATCCCTGCCTCCGCTGTCGCTTCCCGGTCGCGATCCAGCACGCTGGCCGTCATGGCGATGACAGGCGTGCGGCGGCGGCCGGTCTGTTGTTCCGCCTTGCGCAGCTGGCGCGTGGCTTCCAGTCCATCCATGCCGGGCATCTGCACATCCATCAGCACCAGGTCGAACTGGGCTTCGGACGCCAAGTGTAAAGCCACAGCACCGTCGCTGGCGCCCGTTACGCTGTGTCCGAGCTTGGACAGTAGCAGAAGCAGCACTTCCAGGTTTTGCGGTACATCATCGGCGGCCAGGATGCGCAAGGGCGGCAGCTGCACCGGCTGGCCGGGACGGCGCGGCGCTTCGCTGCGTGCCAGCATCAGGGGCAGCACGACATGGAAGGTGCTGCCTTCGCCTTCCACGCTTTCGACCCAGATGCGGCCACCCATCAGCTCCACCAGCTGCTTGCTGATGGTGGTTCCAAGGCCTGTGCCACCATAGCGCCGGCTCATCGAAGCATCGGCCTGCGTGAAAGGATCGAAGATGGCGCTGATGCGGTCCGCCGGAATGCCAATGCCGGTATCGCTGACGGCGATATGCACTTCGTCGCGGCCTTTATTCTGTTCGCGCGTGACGCGCAGGCTGACGCGGCCCCGCGAAGTGAACTTGACGGCATTACCCAGCAGGTTGGTCAGCACCTGTCGCACGCGCAGCTCGTCGCCATGCAGGGTGCCCGGCACTTCCGGATCGTAGTGCACGGCCAGGGAAAGACCTTTGGCGGTGGCGTTGCTGCCCATGCTGGAGGACAGCTCGTCGATCAGCGCCAGCAGGCTGTAATCGTGCAGCTCCAGTTCCACTGCGCCCTTATCCAGCTTGGCCGTATCGAGCACTTCATTCAGGAGACGCAGCAGGGAGCGGCCCGCGTTGCGCACGGTGTCGAGATGGCGGCGCTGGACGGCGGTCAGGGTGCCCTGCAATAGCACGTCGGTAAAGCCGAGGATGGAATTCATCGGCGTGCGGATTTCGTGGCTCATATTGGCCAGGAAGGCCGCGCGCGCGGCGGCGGCCTGCTCGGCCTTCTCCTTGGCCTGGCGCAGATCCTCTTCCATGCGGCGGCGGCCGCTGATGTCGAGAATTACACCGTCCAGGCACAGGACCTTGCCCCGTTCATCCGTCACCGCGCTGCCGTTCTCCCACATCCAGCGGATRCTGCCGTCGTGGTGGCACAGCCGGTACTCCAGGGTGAAGGAGGTTTTCTGTTCGATGGCACGGCGCAGCCCTTCGGCCACCTGGGCATGGTCATCCGGATGAATCAGGTCGCCGAACACGCGCAGCGGCGGGGTGCCCGTGAAGTCGGCAGCAGGGTAGCCCGTCAGCGGCTCGATTGCATCGCTGACATACACCATCGGCCAGCCCGGCAGCATCAGGCTGCGGTAGGAGATGCCGGGGATATTGCCGATCAGAG
>NZ_JBFRDW010000350.1:0-6269 GCF_052113985.1 Pseudoduganella sp. RAF53_2
ACCAAGCAATTTATCGATGCCACCCGTGCGCAATCCCGTGTGCTGCCGGACGACGAGCCGCATCCGATGACTTTCAACGTGGAAGCCATCCGCCGTCTGACCCCGGAAGCCCGCGCCGCCTTCCGCTACATCTGGGAACGCGAACAGCTGCGCTACGAGGAATTCCAGCGCCGCAAACGTCTGGTCAACTAAGCCATTCCCGCATCCGGGCGGCCTAATCCAAGCCGCCCGCGACCGCTCTCTTCCTCGTCTGATCCCCCTCCAAGCAGCGCCCAACGATCCAGCCTTATGCCGGACGCTATGCCCTGCGCGCTCCACCTCGACAGCACGCTGATCCGCGCCCTCGCCGATCCGCCCAGCCGCCGTGCCCCCACTCGCTCGCCCCGCAGTTCGCCCGCCGCTGGTGGCACACGCGCTGTGATCCGTTACGTATTTGAGCTGAACTTGCGCGATTGCTGCGCGTGGGACGAATCCCACCCGGAGCAGAATCAGTGATGGTGGCCGCAGCCGTGGGCCTTGGGAGCGCCAGGGAGTTCGGTGCCGGGCGCGCGGCCGGAGTCGCCGGGGAAGCCGGCGGCTTCGAGGCGGGCGGCGTAATCGGCCCAGTGATGATCCTGGCGCGCGCCGAGGTCGTAGAGGTAGTCCCAGGTGTAGAGGCCTGAGTTGTGGCCATCGGTGAAGGTCGGCTTCACAGCGTAATTGCCGACTGGCTCAAGGTCTGTCATGCCAACGTCGCGTTTGCCAACCTGCAGCACTTCCTGGCCCGGACCGTGGCCCTTCACTTCCGCCGACGGCGAATACACGCGCAGCAGTTCGTAAGGGATGTTAAAGCTGGCGCCATCCTCGAAGGAGATTTCGAGATAGCGCGACTTGTTGTGCAGGGTCAGACCAGTTGGATTAGGCATCTTTGTTCAGTTTCGCGACGATTGCTGCGCGCAGTTGCGGCAACAGGGCCTGGCGTGCCGCCACCGCGGCGGCATCCGGCTCGCGCTGCTTCGCGCCCCAGGTCGGGTTCGGGAAGTGCGCATCGTCAGTGTAACGCGGGATGACGTGCCAGTGCACGTGCGGGGTCATATTGCCAAAGCTGGCCACGTTCACCTTGTGCGGGGACATGGTGTCGCGCTGCGCCTGCTCGACCGCCCAGACAGTCTGCATGACGTGGTCGCGGCCCTGCGGCGACAAGTCGGTCATCTCGCGCACGTGGTCGTGCCACACGACGCGCGTGTAGCCGGGATAGCCCGCTTCGTCGACGAAGATGACGACCAGACGGTCGTCGCGCCAGACCAGCGCATCCTGCAGGCCGGGCGCAGCGACTGCGGCTGGCGAGCCCGGCGGAGTGGCAGCGTTCAGCGCAGCCTGAGCGCCGGAACCGGTGGAAGCGGCGGACGACGCAGCGGCGCCAGCGAACGCGTTGGCAGCGGCAGACGACGCGCCCGCGCCAGCGGACGCGCTGGCCGCGTCAAAGCCCGCGATCAGGCGGCACAGGTCGCAGCCAGCCGTCATACCAGCACTCGCTCAATGCCGCCGTCATTCGCCTTGGCGACATAATCGACCAGCCAGTTCTCGCCCAGTTTATGCTTGGCGATCTCGATCACGATGTAATCAGCCGTGGTGCCGGAATCGTCGTTGTAGCGCGTCAGACCCTGCAGGCAGGATGGGCAAGACGTCAGAATCTTCACATCGCCGGTGAAGCCATCGGCGCGCAGCTTGTCCGCACCGGCAACCATCTCCTGCTCCTTGCGGAAGCGCACCTGCGTCGAGATATCGGGACGCGAAACCGCCAGCGTGCCCGACTCGCCGCAGCAGCGGTCATTCTTCTCGATCTTCACGTTATCGACGGTCGATACCAGCGCGTTCACGGTCTTCAGCGGGTCCTGCTGCTTCATCGGCGTGTGGCAAGGATCGTGGTACATATAGCGCGTACCCGTCACACCTTCCAGCCTGACGCCCTTCTCCAGCAGGTATTCGTGGATGTCCACGATGCGGCAGCCCGGGAAAATCTTCTCGAACTCATAGGTCGCCAACTGGTCGTAGCAGGTGCCGCAGGACACCACCACAGTCTTGATGTCCAGGTAGTTCAGCGTATTGGCCATGCGGTGGAAGAGGACGCGGTTATCCGTCATCATCTTCTCGGCCTTCTCATAATCGCCGGAACCGCGCTGTGGATAGCCGCAGCACAGATAACCCGGCGGCAGCACGGTCTGCACGCCCACATCCCACAGCATCGCCTGCGTTGCCAGACCAACCTGCGAGAACAGGCGCTCCGAACCGCAGCCAGGGAAGTAGAACACCGCTTCCGTGTTCGCATTCGTCTTCTTCGGATCGCGGATGATCGGGATCATCTTGTTGTCTTCGATGTCCAGCAAGGCGCGCGCGGTCTTCTTCGGCAGATTGCCCGGCATCTTCTTGTTCACGAAGTGGATCACCTGCTCGCGCACGGCCGGCTTGCCCACGGTTGGCGGCGGCGCCTTGGTCTGCTTGCGCGACACGGTCTTGAAGATCTCGTGGCCCAGGCGCTGCGCCTTATAGCCCCAGCCGATCATCGCTTCGCGCGTGGCGCGAATGGTCGCAGGATCGGTCGCGTTCAGGAAGAACATCGACGCCTTCTTGCCGGGATTGAAGGAGCGCTTGTCCATCTTGCGCAGCAGATTACGCATATTCATCGACACGTCGCCGAAGTCGATGTTCACCGGACATGGCGTCACGCACTTGTGGCATACGGTGCAGTGATCGGCCACGTCCTCGAATTCTTCCCAGTGGCGGATCGACACGCCGCGGCGGGTCTGCTCTTCGTAGAGGAAGGCTTCGATCAGCGAGGACGTCGCCAGGATCTTGTCGCGTGGCGAATACAGCAGGTTCGCGCGCGGCACGTGGGTCGAGCACACCGGCTTGCACTTGCCGCAGCGCAGGCAATCCTTGACGCTGTTGGCGATCTCGCCGATATCGCTTTGCTGCATGATGAGCGATTCATGGCCCATCAGGCCGAAGGACGGCGTGTACGCGTTCAGCAGCGTGGCATCCATGCCGGGCATATTCAGCAGCTTGCCCTTGTTGAAGCGGCCTTCAGGATCGACGCGCTCCTTGTACTTGCGGAAGTCGCCAATCTCGTCGTCGGTCAGGAATTCCAGCTTGGTGATGCCGATACCGTGTTCGCCCGAAATCACGCCGTTCAGCGAACGCGCCAGCTTCATGATGCGCGCGACGGCTTTGTGCGCGTCCTGCAGCATCTCGTAGTGGTCCGAGTTCACCGGCAGATTGGTGTGCACATTGCCGTCACCCGCGTGCATGTGCAGCGCCACGAACACGCGGCCATGCAGCACCTTCTTGTGGACGGCCTGCGCTTCGTCCAGGATGATCTTGTAGGCGCCGCCGTTGAAGATCTGGCGCAGCTGCGCGCGGATTTCCTGCTTCCAGCTGATGCGCACCGTACGGTCCTGCGCTACGTCGAACAGCGTGGCGTTAGGCTGGCGCTGCAGGCGTTCGTCGAAAGCGCCAGCCAGCGGCTGCAAGCCCAGATCGAACAGGTTGCCGCGCACTTCGCTCAGCGGCTTATCCAGGTTGGCGAGGATGAAGGTCCAGCGTGCATGGACCTGGTCCAGCAGCGCCAGCGCCTGCGCGGGACGGTCGCCGATGATTTCGGCGTAGGGCACCTTCTCGTCCGACACTTCATCGCTCTTGCCGACCGGGAGATTCCCGGCCGCGAAGAATTCTCGCAGCGCTTCCGCCAGTTGCAGCTTGTTCTTGATCGACAGCTCGATGTTGATGCGCTCGATGCCGTCGGTGTACTCGCCCATGCGGTTCAGCGGAATCACCACGTCTTCATTGATCTTGAAGGCGTTGGTGTGCTTGGCGATGGCCGCGGTACGGGCGCGATCCAGCCAGAATTTCTTGCGTGCTTCCGGGCTCACGGCCACGAAGCCTTCGCCGACGCGGGTATTCGCCAGGCGCACCACTTCCGATGCAGCCAGCGCCACGGCTTCTTCGTTGTCGCCAACGATGTCGCCGAACAGCGCCATCTTCGGCAGCGTGCCGCGCTTGGATTTGGTGGCGTAGCCGACGGCGCGCAGGTAGCGCTCGTCCAGGTGTTCCAGGCCCGCGAGGCGCAGGGTCTCGAATTGYTCACCCTGTTTCGGCAGGCCGTCCAGATAGTCCTTGATCTCGACGATCGACGGAATCGCATCACGCGCCTGACCGAAGAATTCAAGGCAGACGGTGCGCGTGAACTTCGGCATCTTGTGCAGAATCCAGCGCGCGGACGTGATCAGGCCGTCGGTACCCTCTTTCTGCACGCCCGGCAGGCCAGCCAGGAATTTGTCGGTAACGTCCTTGCCCAGGCCCTCTTTGCGGAACTTGCGGCCTTCGATTTCCAGGATCTCGGTCTTGAATGGCTCGCCCTTCGCTTCGCCTTTGGCGTTCGGGTGCGTCCATTCCAGCTTGAAGCGTGCTACCGGGGTGTCGTGAATCTTGGACAGGTTGTGGTCCAGGCGCGTGACTTCCAGCCAGTCGCCTTGCGGGTCAACCATGCGCCACGAGGCCAGGTTATCCAGCGCAGTGCCCCACAGCACGGCCTTCTTGCCGCCTGCGTTCATCGCGATATTGCCGCCGATGCAGGAGGCGTGGGCCGAAGTCGGGTCCACTGCAAACACGAAGCCTGCCTTCTCGGCCGCTTCGCTGACCTTGTTGGTGATGACTCCGGCTTCGGAGAACACGGTCGCGTATTCGCGGTCCAGGCCCGGCAGGACTTTCATCTCGACCTTGCCCAGCGTGAGCAGCTTTTCGGTGTTGATGACGGCCGACAGTGGCGTCAGCGGAATCGCGCCGCCGGTGTAGCCGGTGCCGCCGCCGCGCGGGATGATGGTCAGTCCGAGTTCGATACAGCCTTTGACCAGCCCCGCCATTTCGTCTTCGGTATCGGGGGTCAGCACCACAAACGGATATTCAACGCGCCAGTCGGTCGCGTCGGTCACGTGCGTGATGCGCTTCATCGCATCGAAGCAGATATTGTGCTTCTCGGTGAACTTGCCCAGCACTTTCTGCGTGCGCTTGCGCAGGTCGTACATCTGGCGGAATTCTTCGCCGAAGTCCGCCACGGCCTTGCTTGCGGCACGCAGCAGCTTCTCGACGTTCTCGCTGCGCTTGGCCTGGTCGGCGTCGTTCTCGCTGGAGTCGACGGCCAGACGGCGCTTGTCCACTTCCTTCAAGCGGTGATGCAGCGCTTCGATCAGCGCATCGCGACGCTTCGGGTTATCCAGCAGGTCGTCCTGCAGATAAGGGTTGCGGCGCACGACCCAGATATCGCCCAGCACTTCGTACAGCATGCGCGCGGAGCGGCCGGTCTGACGGGCGCCGCGCAATTCATCCAGCAGCTGCCAGGACTCTTCGCCCAGCAGGCGAATCACAATCTCGCGGTCGGAGAAAGACGTGTAGTTATAAGGGATTTCGCGCAAACGGGTTGGCGCGTGACCATCGGGAGACTCTGCGAGCAATGCCTGGATTTGTGCTGGTGCGTTCATTGTGTGCGTTGACGAAATGCTGACGCTAGGACAGAACATTCTATCGTATTGCGGCGCACAAAGCCCTAACAGCCTTAAAAGCCAACAGGGTTCCGTTAACGTCAATTAGCGATCCAATATTCGATCCAACTGGACCGCCGCAAAATTTAATTTAATGAAATAGGGATGATTGCGGCTTTCAATTTGCCGATTAGCGCAAACTGGAAAGTAAAATCAACCGCCGAGGGCGTTGGCGAGACTGCGCCAGAAGCCGTCAGGGACGAACAGGAGGGCTGCGGTCATGGTGATGTAACGGGCGAATTTGCCGATGGCCATGTAGGAAACCGAGGACCAGAACGGCAGCTTGAGCCATCCACCCAGCGTGCACAGGGGATCGCCAATGCCCGGCAGCCAGGCCAGCAGCATGGTCTTGGCGCCGTAATGGGACAGCCAGCCGAACCAGCGGCTCTGGCGTTCTTTGGCAAAGGCTTCCTTCGCGTAATAGCCCAACCAGTAGTCGACCACGCCACCCAGCGTGTTGCCGACCGTCGCCACGGCGATGGCGGGCCAGAACATGTCGCCATTGGCCTTGCAGACCGCAAAGACAGCGGGTTCGGAGCCCAGAGGGACCAGGGTGGCGGAGACAAAGCTGATGATGAAGACCGACGTGAGGCCCACTTCGGGCGCAGCGAGAAAGCCGAGGAGCCAGGAGATTGCAGATTCGATCATGGCTTCCATTATAATGATCTGCACCGAGCACACCGCACGACTGACAGC
>NZ_JBFRDW010000351.1:0-6257 GCF_052113985.1 Pseudoduganella sp. RAF53_2
ATTTCCCTTATGCGAAATATGCCGAGATGCTGGGACTGCGCGGCTTGCGCGTGGACCGGCCCGAGGACATCGCCTCTGCATGGGACCAGGCCCTGTCCTCCGATGTGCCCACGCTGGTGGAAATGGTCACCGACCCAAACGTTCCGCCGCTACCGCCGCACGTATCGGCCAAGCAGACCATGGCTTATGTGCGTGCCATGCTTGGCGGCGACAAGGATGCGATGGCTGTCATCTCCGCCTCCGCCAAGGAAATCTGGGAGGGACTATTCCCGCCGGGCGGCAAGTCGTCATGACCAGCGCCGGCCGGCCGGAAGCTGATCTGCGCGCCGCCGCCCCCGCCACCTTGCTCTTCGCGGACGGATACAGTTGCCGCGAACAAGTGCCGCAAGCTACCGGCCGCATGCCCCTGCGCCTTGCCGAGGTAGTGGCCATGGGCCGCCGTGCCGGATAAACGCTTCGGCGGTTCCTGCCACGGCGATCGCCACAGTACCCGCGTTCCGTAATCCGCAGCGCTCAAACCAAGCAGGATCAGCAGAATCGCCAGGCCCGTGACCGCGGCAATCCGTACCAGACCATCGCGCATCTTCAGCTCCATGAAGAACCACGCGACAAGCAAGGCCTTGGCTGCCGCGATCAGCAGATTCAGTGCGCTGTTCCATCCCCCCAGGTCCAGCCATGCGCTGCCTGCCGTCAGCGCGAGCAGCACGATCAGCGCAAGCCAGATCCATAGAATTCTGCGCAGCTCATCAGCCATAGCCGCCTCGCCCGTTCAGGTACAGCAAGGGATACAGGAAAATCCACACCAGGTCCACGAAGTGCCAGTAAAGTCCCGCCAACTCAACATGCGCGGGAGACGCCAGTTCGGAGCGCAGCGCAAGCATGGCACAGGCAGCGCAGCCTATGGTAAGGTGCACCGCGTGCAGGCCAGTGAGGCCAAAATACAGGAAAAAGTACAATCGGACGCCCGCCGCATGCTCCTGGTCCAGACCCGGCATCAAGCCTTCCGACCACTCCGCGTGGTACTCCACGCCTTTGATCGCCAGGAAGATCGCGCCCAGCGCCGCGGTGCTCCATAGCAGCCACCGGGCAGCCGCATGGCCGTGCTGGCGCAGTCCAACGGCTGCTGCCATCGTTGCGCTGCTGGATAACAGCACTGCGGTATTGATCGTCCCCAGCGCGAAGTCGGTCAACCGGCTGGCGGCCACGAACTCCTGCGGCATATGCACGCGTCCATACAAATACCCGAACAGTAGCGGCGCGAAAAACAGCAGCTCGCTGGAGAGGAATACCCACCAGCCGAAGCGAGCTGCGCGCACTTGCTGCTCAGGGCTGCTGAACGCGGTAGGCATAGGGCGGCTCACTCACGCTTGGCTGCGTGTCGAAGTTATGCGGCACAGGCGGCGAATCCGTCTGCCATTCAAGCCCGGTCGCGCTCCAGGGGTTGCTCTCGGCCCGCTTCCCATACAGCAGCGACCAGGCCAGATAGACCAGTGGCAGCAAATAGCCGATCGCCAGCACAACGGCGCCTGCCGACGACAACACATTCAGCAGCTCAAACTTCGCGGGATACGTATGATAACGGCGCGGCATGCCCTGCACACCCAGCAGAAATTGCGGGAAGAAGGTGAGATTGAAGCCGGCGAAAATCATCACTGCCGCCACCCTGCCCCACATTTCAGGGTACATTCTGCCGCTCATCTTCGGCCACCAGAAGTGCAACCCACCCATGTACGCTGTTACCGCGCCGCCTACCATGATGTAATGGAAGTGCGCGACGACGAAATACGTGTCGGTCAGATGCACATCCAATGCCAAAGACGCCAGGAACAAGCCGGTCAAGCCACCAATCGTGAACAGGCCGACAAAACCGAGCGCGTACAGCATCGGCGCATCGAACCGGATCGAGCCCTTGTACAGCGTCGCCGTCCAGTTGRAGACTTTGATCGCCGATGGAATCGCAACGAGAAAACTTAGCAGCGAAAAGACAATCCCCGCATACACCGACTGGCCGCTGACGAACATGTGGTGGCCCCAGACGAGGAAGCCGATCGCTGCGATGGCCAGGATCGCGTAAGCCATAAAGCGGTAACCGAAAACCGGGCGATGTGCGAAGCACGGAATTATCTCGCTGACCACACCCATCGCAGGCAGCACCATGATGTACACCGCCGGATGGGAGTAGAACCAGAACAGATGCTGGAACAACAGCGGATCGCCGCCCACCGCCGGATCGAATATCCCGACATGCAGCAGGCGCTCGGCGGCCACCAGCAGCAGCGTCATGGCCAGTATCGGCGTTGCCAGCACCAGAATCAGGCTCGTGGCATAGATCGCCCATACGAACAGCGGCAGCCGGAACCAGCCCAGGCCTGGCGCGCGCAGGGTGTGCACGGTGACGATGAAATTAATCCCCGTCATCACCGACGAAATACCAGCCACAAACACGCCTGCAAGCACCAGGATCACATGGCCGTTGCTGAACATGGTCGACAACGGCGTGTAGAAGGTCCATCCCGTATCAACGCCACCCGCGATCAACGAGGCCAGGGTCAGCACACCACCCGCCACGAATACATACCAGCTGGCGAGGTTCAGCCGTGGAAACGCCAGATCGCGCGCGCCGATCATCAGGGGAATAAGAAAATTGCCGAGTACAGAGGGAATGGAAGGAATCAGGAATAGCCAGACCATGATGACGCCATGCGCCGTGAACAGCTTGTTATACGTGTCGTGCGACACCAGCGTTCCGGCGGGATTGGCCAGCGTGGCGCGAATTACAGCTGCGGCGGCGCCGCCAAGGAAGAAGAAGGCTGTGATGGTCAGCATGTACAGCACCGCAATGCGCTTGTGATCCTGCGTCAGCAACCACGAGCGCAAGGTGTCGCCAGCGGCGAGGTAATTTGCTTCGTTGGTCACGGGCGCGTTCATTGCAGGTTCCGTATGTATTCAAGAATTGCCAGCAAATCCTGTTCGGACAACTGGCCAGCGTAGCTCGGCATGATCGGCCCGTAGCCGGCAACGATGTCCTTGCGCGGCTGCAGAATCGCGTCACGCACATAGTTTTCGTCGGCGTAGACGTGGCGCCCGTCGGCCAGAGCGACGTCGGCGCCCAGCAAACCAACGAGCGATGGCGCACGCGATCCGGCGCCGTGGCAACCGCTGCATCCATGCCGCCGGAACAGGGCTTCGCCCTGCTTGTCCAGCGCGCCTGGCGAAGTTCCTGAAGCAAGCCAGACGGCGAATGCGGCGGGCGGCATCACCACCACTTCGCCGCGCATTACCGAGTGCTCGGTGCCGCAGTATTCAGCGCAGTAAAGATCATAGGTTCCGGCTTGCACAGGCGTGAACGAGAGCGCCGTGTAGCGGCCCGGTACCAGATCCTGTTTGACGCGGAAGGCGGGCACGAAGAAGCTGTGAATCACGTCCTGAGATGTCATCAAGAGGCGCACGGGACGGCCCATCGGCAGATGCAGCTGGTTGATTTCGCGCCGTCCGTTGCTGTGCTCCAGCGTCCACATCCACTGTTTGGCGACGACGAAAACAGGCATGGCATCTTCCGGCGCCTGGTTCTGGCGCATATAGTCGTAGGCGGCCCAGGCACATAGGGCAATGAACAGTAGTAGAGGCGTGACTGTCCAGAATACTTCGAGCGCTGTAAATTTGCGCGGGACGTGGTCCCGRTTCACCTTCGCGCTGCTGCGATAGCGCACGCAGAACACGATGATCAGTATGCAGACCGCCAGTGCCATGGCGCCGCACAAGCCAAGCAGCGATACGAACAGGATGTCCACGCGGCCGGCGTTGGCGGATGCGGCAGGCGGCAACCAGCCGGGAGCGGCCATGCCCGCGCTCACTGCGTCCTCCCGTGTCCGAGACGCCAGACCAGCATCGCGACGGCCACCGCGGCTGCAAGCGCAACGCCACGCATGGCCAGCAGCGCGGCGCCGCCGTGCCCCGTGACCGGATCGAGTCGTGCACACAGCAGCCGTACCTGCTCCACCAATTCACCCGTTGCGCCGCCTTGCGCACGCGCCAGCGCATCGCGCAATGCCTTGCCTTGATAGTGCAAACCCAGGAAGTAACGCGAAATCCGTCCCTCCGGGGTTACCAGAATGAAGCCTGCCGGGTGTTCGTATAGGCCTTGGGCCGCATTGTAGCGATAGCCGAAGCCTGCAGCACGCGCGACTGCCGCCACCGCGATTGCATCGCCCGTCAGCAGCGTCAGGCGCTCACCGTCCACGCCCATTGCGTTGCGAAGCGCACGCTGGCGCGGCACCACTTCGCGCGGCCCCTCTGTCGGGTCGATGCTCACGCCAACCAGCCGATATTTACTCGCACCGCTTTGCAATGCAGATTGCAGCGCATCGTCATAAACCAGGCTGCACAGATTCCGGCAGCGGTAGTAGCCCAGTACAAGCAGCACCGGCGCACCGCCAAAATAGTCGCCCAACCGCACCGCCCGTCCCTGCACGTCGCGCAGAACGGTCTRCAACGGCAGCTGAGCGCCCAACCGCTGTGCAAACTCCGGCGCTTCTGCCGCCTGCCCCGCAGCGGGGAGCGCGAACATGGTCAACGCGAGGCAAAGGGACGCCACGGCTTGCGACGGCAAACTCATTTTCGCTCCTTCTCTCGGGCTGCGGCGTCCCGCGCGATCAGTAGCATCTTGGCCTGCTCCAACGGAATCCGTGCGACACCCGGCTCACCCGGAACCCAGCCCCACTGCTCGCGCGCGTGTTTCTGGCGTCCTTTGAATGCCAGCTCATTCGGCTGCGGTGAAGTCTCCAGCACTGGTCCGTGCACGGCAATCGCCGGCGGTGCATTCGGCCCGTTGGGGCGCCAGTGGCTCCAGCCCAGCCAGGCCAATGCAACTGCGGCCAGCAGTGCGCCCAGCAAGCACAGCGCCATGAGTAGCACGCTCTTTGGCCGTACGCCCGGATCGGTGACTTCAGACATGCCTCACCCTCTTCCAGACATAAGGCATGCAGGCCAGCGCACATACCGTCAGCACAGCCAAAGGAAGCGCGAACAGCCAGTGCGTGGCCGGCCCATGCAGCGACGGCAGCACCAGCCAGCAGGTGTGGACGAGGACCATGACAAGCAGCCAGACCGCCAGCCTGCGCATGGCAGCGATATTGCGCTTCACCTTGCGCAGCAGGAGCAGCATCAGCGGCAACCCGAACATGCCCAAGGCCAGCAGCCAGTTCACCGCCAGCCACGGCTCCTGTGAGCGCGACAGATACCAGATAATCTCGTGCGGCAGATTGGCCGACCAGATGATCAGAAACTGAACGTATTCCAGATAGGCCCAGGTGAACACATACATCAGCAGCAGATTCCCCCAATCGGCCAGCAGCTGCGGAACGCCGGGCGTCACAATCAGGATCGCCAGCGCCATCCCGCCCAGCATTTGCACTACGCCGCACACCAGTCCGAAAATGCTCGAATACCATTGCGGCATGAGCGACATGATCCAGTCCGAGGCGGCCATGCTCACACTGAGCCCATATGCAATGAGTGCCGCCGCCGCGAAACCCTGGCGCCTYGACACGGCTGGCTGGCGAGTCAGCCAGGCCAGCGCAGACCATAGCAGCAGATAGCCGGCCGCGCGGCCGATGAAGAAGGCAGGGCTAAGCCAGATGCGTTTGAATGTCGGCAGAGCGACGCCCGCATCCCAGTTGCCTGCCGTCGCCCACGGATACAGGAAATGCAGCCCACCCAACACCGGTAGGAATAGCAAAGCCGCCAGCGGCACCGACGCCGCCAGCGCATGTGCAGGCGCGCGCAGCGGGCCGCCCCAGGCGCCGCCGCTCAGCGTGTGCAGCCAGACATTCGCAAGCAAGCCGAGACAAAGGCTCATCCAGCACCACCAGGCGACCAGATAGCAGGCCAGGAAGGCGCGCGGATCGAGCCACCAACCGAGGAGCGCGGCCGGAACGGCAATGAGCGGCGCGAGGCGCATCAGATTGAAGTTCATTGCGGCGCCTCCTGCCTCGGCAGCTGCGCACGCACCCGGTCCGGCAAGCCTGCTGCTTCGGCATGCTGGCTCAGTTGCAGCGCACGCAGGAAGGCCACGACGGCCCAGCGGTCTGAAGGCTCGATCTTGTCCGCGAACGGATACATGATCCCGTAGCCATCGCTGATCACCTCATACAAATGCCGGTCGCTCGCACTGCGCAGAGTCGCTGCTGAAATCGGCTGCGGCGCCGGGAAGCCACGCTGCACCACGCGCCCATCGCCGTTGCCGACCGCGCCATGAC
>NZ_JBFRDW010000352.1:0-6192 GCF_052113985.1 Pseudoduganella sp. RAF53_2
CGGCGTGAAGTCGGTGAAAAACGATATCCGCGTGAAGTAAGCGCACGGATGATGGCCCGGCGCCATGGATCTGCCCGAGGAGCTGAATGACGCGCAGCGCATTCCGTTGCATGTCAACGCACGCGGGCTGGCGCTGGGCATCATCGCAACGGTCGCCTTTCTGTATGCCCTGCAATGGGGACGGGATTTTCTCGTCCCTATCATGCTGGGCCTCCTGATCGCCTATACCCTTAACCCTGCCGTGAGCTGGCTGGAGCGCTGGCATGTACGCCGCGCGATCGGCACCACGCTGGTGACGGTTGCCATGCTGGCCCTGATGGGCGTGGTGGCGCAGAAGGTGCAGGGCGAATTTACCAATATCGTGGAAGAGCTGCCCGAGGCGGGGCACAAGTTGTCGCGCCTGGTCGCTTCCACCACGGGCGGCACGGGCAGCACATTGCAGCGCATCCAGGCCGTCGCCAACGAACTGGAACAAGCCACGACAGGTGGCGCAGCGGGAGCGCGCAAGGCGCCGCGTAAGCCGGCGCCGGCGGTGGCGGAAGGCGGCAACATCAAGGTCATCGACTGGGTATGGGCTGGTTCGCGCGGCGTGGCGGCCTTCCTCAGCCAGTTCACGATGGTGGCCTTCCTCGTATACTTTCTGCTGCTGTCCGGCGACACCTTCAAGCGCAAGCTGGTCAAACTGACCGGGCCTTCGCTGAGCAAGAAGCGCATCACCGTGCAGATCATGGAAGACATCAACGCTTCCATCCAGGGCTATATGTTCATGCTGCTGGTGACGAACACCTTGCTGGCGCTGCTTAGCTGGGGCGCCTTTACCTGGATCGGCCTGGAGAACGCCGGCGCCTGGGCCATCGTGGCAGGCCTGCTGCACGTCATGCCTTACTTCGGCCCGCTGCTGATTACGTTCGCCACCGGGCTGGTGGCTTATCTCCAGTTTGAATCGCTGCCGCCTGTGCTGCTGGTGATGGGCGCCTCGCTCGCCATCGCCACGTTGATGGGCCTGCTGGTCGCGACCCTGATGACCGGCCGCATCGCGCGCATGAATGCCGCCGCAGTGTTCGTCAGCCTGCTGTTCTGGGGCTGGCTGTGGGGCGTGTGGGGACTGCTGCTTGGGGTGCCGCTGACCGTGATCATCAAAGCGGTGGCGGAAAAACTCGAAGGCATGGAAGTCGTGGCCGAACTGCTGGGTGACTGAGGCACATGAAAAAACTGATGCTGTCCTTTGGCGCCATCCATGCAGTCATTGCGCTGCTGTTTACCGCCGGCGCACTGTTCCTGATGGTGATTGGCGCCCGTCTGGGCTGGCACGCCGCGGCAGGCGACATCGGCCTGGCATCGGCACAGGAAGTGATCGAAGCGATCGGCATCCTTGCCGCCGCGGTGGTCGCCCTGCAGATTGCCGAAACCATTATCGAAGAAGAAGTGATCCGCGATGCGGACATCAGTGCACCCACGCGCGTGCGGCGCTTCCTGTCGCGCTTTTTCGTGGTTGTGGTGGTGGCACTGGCCATCGAAGGCCTGGTCGCCACCTTCCGCGCGGTGCACGAAGACGCCAGCGAACTGCTTTACGCGGCAGCCTTCATTGCCGGCGTTGGCGTGCTGCTGGCTGCGTGGGGTGTTTTCGTCCATCTCAACCGCTCGGCGGAGGAGCTGGAGCCAGCGGCCATGCAGGAAGCCCAGGCTGAAGACAACAAACTCCAGTCCTGAGCCGCGTGCTTACCAGATGCGCGCCCGCTGTTCCGGCGGCAGATACATCGGGTCGCCCGGCTGCACTTGGAAGGCTTCGTACCAGGCATCCACATTACGCGGCGGTATGCCGCCGCGGTACTGGCGTGGCGAATGTGGATCGGTCGCCAACTGCTTGCGCACGGCTTCTTCGCGCACCTTGCCGCGCCAGGCCTGCGCCCAGCCAAGGAACACACGCTGGTCACCGGTGTAGCCGTCCAGCAGGGGCGCCGGCTGGCCGTTGAGCGAGGCATGGTAGGCATCCAGCGCCAGGGTGACGCCGCCCAGGTCGGCGATGTTTTCGCCCATGGTCAGCTCCGCATTGACCTTGGCGCCGGGAACCGGCTCCAGCTTGGCGTACTCCAGGCCCAACATGTGGGCACGGGCCTTGAAGGCGGCTGCATCCTGGGCGGTCCACCAGTCGCGCAAGGCGCCGTCGGCATCGATGGTGCGGCCTTCATCGTCGAAACCGTGGGTGAGCTCGTGGCCGATGACGCCGCCGGCAGCGCCATAGTTAATGGCCGGATCGGCATTCGGATCGAAGATGGGCGCTTGCAGAATCGCGGCGGGGAAGACGATGTCGCGCAGGCTGCCGTTGTAGGCGTCGTTGGTCTGCGGCGTCATGGCCCAGTCGGAGCGGTCCACCGGACCGGCGTAGCGGCCGCTGTAGAACGCCCAGTCGGCTTCGGCGCAACGGCGCACGTTGCCGATCAGGTCGTCGGCTGCGATCACCAGCGCGCTGTAGTCGCGTGGATGGTCGGGATAGCCAACCTTGATGACGTAAGTATCGAGCTTGCGCAGCGCTTCCTTGCGCGTGGCTTCGCTCATCCAGTCCAGGCGTTCGATGCGGGCGCGGTAGGCGGCCTTCAGGTTCAGCACCATGGCCTCGATCTGCGTTTTGACTTCGGGCGGGAAATAGCGCGCCGTGTACAGCTGGCCGACGCCGAAGCCCATGGTGCCAACGCTGCCAAAGCGGTCGCCTGCCAGGAAGTCGTCGCCACTGACCGCGGTCACGGCGCGCTTCCAGCGGACAGGCTGCTGTTGCAGGCCGGCCAGCGTGACGCCGTGCAGCTGGAAGTGTGCGTCAACGAAGGCTTGCGGCAAATAGGGTGCGGCGTTATCGCCGATATGGAAGGCTTGCCATGCCTGCAGCGTGGCGAGCGGCGTCCGGCTGTAGAGGCGTGCCATTTGGGGGAAGGCGCTTTTTTCCGCCACAATCACTTTGGACAGCTGCGGCATGCCGGCCGCAGCGAACATGCCGCGCCAGTTGAATCCCGGCGCCAGCGCCTGTAGCTGTTCGATCGTCATCGCATTATAGGTGGCGACCGTGTCGCGCTGCTGCGCCTTGGTCCAGCTGACGCGGGCCAGCTCCGTTTCGAACGTCACCACGTCGCGGGCGCGCGCTTCCGGCTGCGGCCAGTTCAGGCGCCGCAGGATTTCAGCGACGTAGCGCTGGTATGCCGCCTTTTGCCTGGCGAACGCGGCTTGCAGATAATAGTCGCGGTCCGGCAGACCCAGGCCGGCCTGGGTCAGGTACAGGGCGTAATGATTGACGTCCTTGAGGTCGACGTCGATGAGGAAATTGAACAACGGCGTTTCGAAGCCGGTCTGGCTATGTCCCATGCGCGCTGCCAGCGCATCGCGCGAAGTGGCTTGCTTCACGGCGGCCAGGTCGGCGGCGACCGGCTGGATGCCCAGTTGCTCGATGCGCCCGGCATTCATGAAGGACGCGTAAAATGCGCCGGCCTTGGTTTCCAGTGTGGCCGGCTGTCCGCTGACCTGGGCGGCGCTTTGTTCCAGCAGCTCGTGCAGGCGCTTTTCGGTCAAATCCGAGATCGCCAGCCGCAGCGAGATGCCAGGCTTGTCGGCCGGGATCTGGGCACGATCCAGCCAGCGCCCATTCGCGTAGCGAAAGAAGTCCTTGCCAGGACTGGTGCTGAGATCGGCCCCATCCAGATCGAAACCCCAGTTGCCATAAACAGGCTTGGCGGGGGCGGCGTCGGCCGCCAGGGTGGAGAGGGGGAACAGGCTAGCCAGGCAGAAAACAAGGCGTAGGGCAGGGCGGATCATCGGGCATCCTTTGCAGTGGTTGAAAGGGATTACAGCGGTCCTCTGAAAAGCGTAATTTGTACAAAGCCGGCGCCTGATTCCTGGCCAGCAGCGTCCACTTGCCACCTGCGCTTGCAGGAAGTCGGTACCATCGCCTTCCACCGCAAGCGGTTCTTCAAATGCCGGATTGCCTTTTGCCGCGGCGCTTAGCGTGTTTGCGGCCAATGCCAGATCAAATCCCGAGGTGTCCTTCAGCTGCCGCAGCCGCCGCAACAGATTGGCGGCTGTGAGGAAAGCGTCGCGCCCTGCCGTCAGCCGGATCGGGATGCTTTTGGACTTGATGCGCAGCGTGGTCACAAGGTATTCGCAACCGCCGTGGCGGATATCAACCGACTCTCCCGTCGTCAGCGCCAGATACTCTCTCGCTTCATGGTCCGAGACGGGCGAAAAACGGTAGGAGCGAATGCCGGGCTGCTTTGCATTGAAAGCAGGGGCGGGCGCGCTGCGCACGCAGTCGCCGGGCGCGGGTGCGCACAGGCCGGGCAGGGGCAGGGCGAGYGCGATGCAGAACAAGCCTGATGTCATGTTCCTGGCGGTCAAATGGAAATCCCGAGTATTGGTCGACTTTTGCAATCCTTGCAAGCTTACATTAATCTGTCACCCAATCTCAACAGGAGCCTTCATGACCAGTGGAAGCGTTATCGGCATCGGCGTTGTCTTGATCATCACCGCGGGGCCGCTGGCGCTTTGGCTGGCGGGACTGCGCGCGCCGCGTGATGCTGCCACAGGGCCGTGGGATTGGCGGCTCACGATCATGTCGGGACTGCTTTACGCGCTGGCTTTCAACCTGATCTTCTTCATTCAGGAATTCTTTCTGGTCTTGCCGAAGGCGTTCACGCCGGGGCTGCGGCCGACGCTGTTCCACAACAATCACAGCTGGCAAGGCGAAAGCCCGCTGGCCAGCCTGTTCCAGGGCACCGGCGCGCTGGCGACGCTGGCGGTGGGCGTCGCCTGCGCGCTGTTGTTGCGGCGAGGCGCGGGAAGGTCCGCGGCGGTGCGCCTGTTCCTGTTCTGGATGGCGTACTGCGGCATGTTCATGGCGCTGCCGCAGGTCGTCGTCGGCGCCATCAGCGAGCAAAGCGATCTCGGCATGGCCATGGGCTATTTCGCCCTCGGTGCGGCGACCAAAACGGCCATTGCGCTGATTGCGCTGGCGATCATCCCCGTGGCCGCGTGCTGGCTGGGTACTTTATTGCTCAGGCGCGTGGCGGGGCCGGATCACATTGCCGGCGCGCGCGGGCGCAAGCGCTTCGTGTTCCGGTCCGCGACGCTGCCGGCTTTGCTGGCGCTGCCCTTGATTGTGCTGTTCCGCATTCCGCGCGAGTGGATTGAGGTGCTGATCGTGCCGGTCGTGGTGACAATGGCCGGGCTGGTGTGGATTCAGGCGGGCGCCTGGCGCGCGTCCGGTGCGGAGAGCAATGGCGGCGCGGGCGCTGCCTCGATCGCCTGGCCGCTAGGCGCGCTGGTGGCGCTGCTGCTGGTATTTCAGATTGTACTGAGACCGGGCATCCACTTCTATTGAGGCGGCTTGTAGTGGCGCAGGCTGCCTAGCTGCAGCGCGTATTGGCGGGCGAATTCGGCGCCGAGGAAAAAGATTTGTGCCGAGTAGTAGACCCATAGCAGCAGCGCGATCAGTGAGCCGGCGGCGCCGAAGCTGTCGGTGACGCCGCTGTTGCCGATGTACAGGCCGATCGCGTATTTACCCAATGAGAATAAGGCCGCGGTGCCCAGCGCGCCGATCACCACGTCGCGCCATGACAGACGGATACGCGGCAGCATCTTGTAGATCACGCCAAACAGGGCGGCGATCACGACGAAGCTGATGATGTAGTTGACGCCCGTGAGTACGGCCGCCATGCCTTGCCAGTAGCCCTGCATGATCTTTTCCAGCACGGCCAGCGCCGCGCTCACCACCAGCGACACCATCAGCAGAAATCCCAGCACGAGCACCATGCCGAAGGACAGCAAGCGGGTGCGGATGGTGTCCCACAGCGTGCCTTGCGTGAGGGGCGGCAGTTGCCAGATTTCGTCGAGGCTGGCTTTGAGTTCGGCGAACACGCTGGTGGCGCCAAACAGCAGCAGCGCACCGGCGATCAGCGTCGCCAGCTTGCCCTGGTCCTTGTTGTGGGCGCCGGCCAGAATCAGCTGGATGGCCTCGGCCCCCTGGCTGCCCACCAGGCCCCGGATCTGGAAAAACAACTCGCCGCGCGCCGCTTCCTGGCCGTAAAACAGGCCGGCAATCGCAATCACCAGCACCAGAATCGGCGCCAGCGAGAACAAGGTGTAAAAGGCGAGGGCGGCGCCTTTGCTGCTGGCGCGGTGATCGAACCATTCGCTGACGGCGCACCAGGCGAC
>NZ_JBFRDW010000353.1:0-6188 GCF_052113985.1 Pseudoduganella sp. RAF53_2
ACGCCGCACATCGCCGCGCTGACGCTGCGCCGCGAAAGCGTGCAGCAGATCGCGGGCAAGATCCGCCAGCTGGAAAACGGCGAACCGATCGCCGATGTCATCAACCGTTTGCATGGATACTGATTATGAGTTTGCCGAAGAAGGTCAAGATTGTTGAAGTCGGTCCGCGCGACGGGCTGCAGAACGAGAAGGGCGATGTGCCGGCCGATGTGAAGATCGAGCTGGTGAACCGCCTGACCAATGCGGGCTTCCCGAATATCGAGGCAGCTTCCTTCGTGTCGCCCAAATGGGTGCCGCAGATGGCGACGTCGAAAGAGGTGATGGCGGCGATCACCCGCAAACCCGGCGTGATCTATTCGGCGCTGACGCCGAACATGCAGGGCTTCGAGGCGGCACTGGCTGCCGGCGCGGATGAAGTGGTGATTTTCGGCGCGGCGTCCGAGGCTTTCTCGCAAAAGAATATCAATTGCTCGATCGCGGAATCGATTGAGCGCTTTGTGCCGGTCGCCAAGGCGGCCAAGGAACACAAGCTGCGCCTGCGCGCTTCCGTCAGCACGGCGTTTGGCTGCCCATACCAGGGCGAGGTGCCGCTGGAGTCGGTGGCCTTCGTGGTGAGCCGCATGCGCGATCTGGGCTGCGATGAAATCGATATTGCCGACACCATCGGTGTGTCGACACCGCGCAAGACACAGGCGGTAATGGAGACGGCGATTCGCGCATTCCGCCTGGATGGCTTATCGGGACACTTCCACGATACCTACGGCCAGGCGCTGGCGAATATCTATGCGTCGATGGAGCTGGGGATTTCGATTTTCCACTCGTCCGTGTCGGGCTTGGGCGGCTGCCCGTATGCCAAGGGCGCGACCGGCAATGTGGCGACGGAGGATGTGATTTACATGCTGAACGGCCTGGGGATTGAAACCGGCGTGGACCTCGACAAGGTTGTCGATGCGGGAATCTTCATTTCGAATTTCCTGAACCGCAAGAGCGCCAGCCGCGCCGGCAACGCTATCGCCGCCAAGCGCGTCGGCTAAAACCCAAGGCGCAAGCCAAGTGGCAGCCACGATGTGGCTGCCACTAGCTTTTTGCTTTCGGGTTTTAAAAAGAAAAAACCCCAGGAGCCGAAACTCCTGGGGTTTTTCTTGAATCTTGGTCGGAGTACAAGGATTCGAACCTTGGACCCTCTGCTCCCAAAGCAGATGCGCTACCGGGCTGCGCTACACTCCGAAGAAGCAAGATAATACCTACCCCCAGCTCATCCGTCAAGTGTCTAAATTCGGGAAGATGTAAAAAGCGCTTGGTGCAATTCTAACAATGTGAGAGGATCGGCACCATGCCGACCCTCGCTATTACCGCCCCGAGGCGGCGATTTGCCGTCGGGATAGCCGTTTCTATCGTACTGCACGCTCTGGTGTTGACCGTGCTGCGTCCGCCTACGCCTGTCGTGGCGCCGGATATACGGCGCTGGTCGACCGAAGTGACGATCCGGCTTTTGCCGCCGCCTCCCGAGCCAGTGGCCAAGCCTGCGCCGGAACCGGAGCCTGTCCCCCAGCCGGAACGCAAGCGTGAGCGGGCGGCCGAGGCGCCGAAGAAGGCGCCGCCGCCACCGCGCAAGCCGCCGGAGGCGATCTACGTGCAGCCGGCGCCGAATGCTGCGCCGGACCTGGTGCGCGAGCCGCGTCCGGCCGAACCGGTGCCGGAAACGCCGCGCTTCGATCCGGAAGCCGCCAAGGCTGCGGCGCGCAATATCGCTGCTTCGCTGGACGAGCCGAAGTCCGACGCGCCCAATGCGCAGGTCAACCGTGTCAAACGCTACCGCGAAACGAAGGAGCAGAAACTGGCGCGGGATATCAAGGATTCCGGCCGGCCGGACTGCAAGGATGGCCTGCCCGGTGGCCTGCTGGCGCCGCTGTACCTGATGATGGAGAAGAAGGACAGCGGCTGCAAATGGTGATTACTCGTCCTTGAGCTGGAGTGCGCGCTCGTACAGCGCGTTCTTCTTCTGTCCCGTGATCTGGGCCGCCAGCGAGGCCGCCTGCTTGACCGAGCACTCGGCCAGCAGGATGCGCAACACACGCTCAGCTTCCGCATCGCCCGCCTCAGCGGCTTCAGGCGCACCGTCCAGCAGCACCACGAACTCGCCTTTCTCGCGATGCGAATCCCCCTTCAGCCACGCCTCGGCTTCGGACAGCGGGCAACGGTGGATTTCTTCAAACAGCTTGGTCAGCTCGCGTGCAAACACGACCTGGCGCGAAGGCTCAAACACCGACGCCAGCGCCTGCGCGCACTCGACGATGCGGTGCGGCGCTTCATAGAACACCATGGTCGCGGTCACGCCCTGCAAGCCCTGCAGATAGCTCTCGCGCTGCTTGGCCTTGGATGGCAGGAAGCCGACGAAATGGAACTGGTCGTTCACCAGCCCACTGGCCGACAGCGCCGCCACAGCCGCCGAGGCGCCCGGCAGCGGCACCACGCGCAGACCTGCCGCGCGCACCGCGTCCACAATGCGCGCACCGGGATCGGACACGGCCGGCGTGCCCGCGTCCGACACCAGCGCAATGCGCTCACCCGCCTGCAGCCGCGCCACCAGCGCCTCGGCCGCCTCGCGTTCGTTGTGCATATGCGCCGCCACCAGTGGCTTGGAAATGCCGAACCGGTTCATCAGCTGGGCCGTGTTGCGGGTGTCTTCGCAAGCGATAGCGTCCACGATGGTCAGCACGTGCAGCGCCCGGAGACTAATGTCAGTAACATTGCCGATAGGCGTAGCCACTACATACAATGTTGCCGTAGGATAGGTCTGGTGCGCGGTCTCGCCGAGGACGGGCAGGGCGGACAGCGGGCTGGAATCGTGAACTGTCATTGGGGGTAGGATGCTGGCAAAAAAGATAAGAATGGCATTACTCATCGCGGCCGCCATCGTGGTTTCTGGCTGCAGCACGCCTTGTAATTCGCCAGGGGCATTGTGCGCGCCTGTTGAGACGCTGACAAGTGCGCCACCACCTCCGAAGCCTGCGCGCCTGGCCGAGCGCATGCCGGAAAAGCCCGCCGAACCGGCTGCCGAAGTACAAACTTACGCCGTCCCCATGCCTGGTGCAATGGGCGCCGCGCCCGAAGCCGCGCCTTCAGACCGGGGCGACGTCCGCATCGGCCTGATGCTGCCGCTGCGCTCCGAAGCGCTGGGCCGCGCGGCGGATGCCGTGCGCGCCGGCTTCATGGCTGCTTATGAACGCGACAAGACCGGCTTCGCCGTGACCGTCGTCGAAACGGGCGAGCCGGCGCAGGACGTGCTGTCCGCCTACGCGACGGCCCAGCAACAGCAGGACATCATCGTCGGCCCGCTGGCCCGCTCGGCCGTCACCGCCGTGGCCACCAGCCCGCTGGTTTCCAGGCCGACCATCGCCCTGAACCATCCCGAAGGCCGCGCCGAGATGCAGCTGCCGCCGCAGATGCTGACGATTGGGCTCTCGATTGAAGACGAGGCAAAGCAGATCGCCGACTGGGCCGCGCAAGATCATCCAAGCGGCCGCGCGCTGGTGCTGTCGGCCGGTTCGGCATGGCAGAAGCGCAGCGCCAACGCCTTTGCCGCGCAGTGGCAGCGCATTGGCGCGCCGGTACGCATCCTGGAACTCAGCGCCAGCAGCGGCTATCTCAGCGATCCTGAACTGGTGGCGCTGCGCGCCCAGCTGCAAAGCGATCCGGTTGATGTGCTGTTTGCCGCGATGGATGTCGACCAGGTCCGCCAGCTGCGCGCCTCGCTGTCGGCCCCGCCGTTGAGCGACATCCCCCTGTATGGCTCGTCCGCCCTGAATCCCGGCCGTGGGCGCTGGCAGCCCGGCCCCGAACTGGATGGCGTGCGGCTGCTGGACCTGCCATGGCTGGTGCAGCGCGATCATCCTGCGGTGATGATTTACCCACAGCCGGAGCAGGCCATGAACGCGGACATGGAGCGCCTGTACGCGCTTGGCGTGGACGCCTTCCGCGTCGCCCGCGAAATCGCCCTGCATCCGGGCACCCGCTTCCGCCTCGATGGCGTGACGGGGCAGCTGACGGTCGACTTCGGCCAGGGCCCATCTTATTTCGAACGCACCGAGCAGCCCGCGGTGTACAAGAATGGCGTTCCCACTCCCCTGATCCAGTGAGCACGCCGCAGCAGATCAAGGGCCTGCTCAGCGAAGATGAAGCGCTGGCCTATCTGCAGGCACAAGGACTCACTCTGGTCGAACGCAATTTCCTCTGCAAGGCCGGTGAGCTGGATCTGATCATGCGCGACGGCCCCGGCCTGGTGTTCGTGGAAGTGCGCCGGCGCGGCACCACGCGCTTCGGCGGCGCGCTCTGGAGCGTGACGCCCGCCAAACAAAAACGGCTGCTGCGGGCCGCCCAGTTCTACCTGCTGCGGTATCATCAACTGCCGCCTTGCCGCTTCGACCTGATCGCCATCGACAACGGCCAGTTACGCTGGCTGCGTAACGTGCTTGAAATAATGTAAGCATTTTTAACAGCGCTTGTCCGGGCCCGTGGGCAGCTGCACTATAATTACGCACACTATGACTAATCAACGCATCCTCCAGCACTTCCACGAAAGTGCCGAAACCAAGATCCAGTCCGCCACCGTCCTCGCGCAGCCGATCGCGCAGGCGATTGAGCTAATGTTCTCCGCTCTCTCCAACGGCAACAAGATTCTCGCCTGCGGCAATGGCGGTTCCGCGGCGGATTCCCAGCACTTTGCTGCGGAACTGGTGGGCCGCTTCGAACGCGAACGCTTCCCGCTGCCGGCGATTGCCCTGACGACCGACTCGTCGATCCTGACCGCTGTTGCCAATGACTACAGCTACCGCGAGATCTTCTCGAAGCAGGTGCAGGCATTCGGCCAGGCTGGCGACGTGCTGCTGGCGATTTCCACGTCCGGCAATTCGGCCAACGTGATGGCCGCCATCGAGGCAGCGCTGGAGCGCGAAATGCGCGTGGTGGCGCTGACCGGCAAAGGCGGCGGCGCTATCGGCAAGATGCTGACCGACGCCGACGTGCATATCTGCGTACCGGCTGAACGTACCGCCCGCATCCAGGAAGTCCACCTGGTGACCATCCATTGCATTTGCGACGGTATCGACGTCGCCCTGTTCGGAGGAGATGTGAATGAGTAAAGCCCGCCCCCTGATGGTAGCCGCCCTGGCTGCCACGCTGGCGAGTAGCCTGACTGCTTGTTTCCCGCTGGTTGTGGCCGGTACTGCATCCGGCACCCTGGCTGCAGCCGACCGCCGCACCTTCGGCGCGCAGACCGAGGACAAGGCCATCGTTGTGAAAGCCGAGGTGAAAATCCCTAATGTGACCGGCGACGCCGGCCACGTGAACGTGAATGCGTTCAACCGCAAAGTGCTGCTGACCGGCGAAGTCCGCGACGAAGCCATGAAGGCCGCGGTTGAAAGCGAAGTGAAGGGCATTGAAGGCGTGCTGTCGGTGGTGAACGAACTGGAGATCGCCGGCCCCGCCAGCTACACCTCCCGTTCCAACGACGTGCTGATCACCACCAAGGTGAAGGCCAGCCTGGTGGACGCCAAGGATATTTCGGCCAACTCCTTCAAGGTCATTACCGAGCACGGTAACGTCTACCTGATGGGCCGCGTGACCCAGCGCGAAGGCACGCAGGCTGCCGAAATCGCACGCGGCGTGAGCGGCGTGTACAAAGTGGTGAAGGTGTACGAGTACATCACCGAAGACGAGTGGAAGCAATACCAGCCTGCTCAGGCCAGCGGCCAGCGGACCCAGGGCTAAGCGGTTTATAATCGTCGGCATGAGTACCAATACTTCTTCCAAAGCATGGATCAAGCCGGCGATTGCAGCTGCTGTCATCGCCGGGATTGGTTTTGCTGCTTACGCATCCCTGAACAACCACACCCCGGCGCCGGACGTGACTTTTGTCGGCATCAAGGGTGAACGCATCACGCCGGCCAGCCTGCGTGGCAAGGTTGTCATGGTTAATTTCTGGGCAACGTCCTGCACCACCTGCGTGGGCGAGATGCCGGAAATGGTCGACACGTACAACAAGTACAAGTCCAAGGGCCTGGAGTTCGTGGCCGTGGCCATGAAGTACGACGCGCCCAACTACGTGGTGAACTTCACCGAAACCCGCCAGCTGCCCTTCAAGGTCGCGCTGGACGTTACCGGCGAAGCCGCCAAGGCCTACGGCGACG
>NZ_JBFRDW010000354.1:0-6152 GCF_052113985.1 Pseudoduganella sp. RAF53_2
GCGTTAAGGCCAAGGTCACCGACAGAACGTGCGTATGTAAGGTAGACATCGACTTCCGCTCGACCGCCTTCAATGAAGCGTCGATTAACATCTGACATCCATATCCCTAAGCTCCACCCGTCGGGATACGTCCAATCGAGTCCAATCTGTCGAGCGTCTCTCCCCCAAGTCTGGCGCACACCGCGGGAAACGTATTGGGATGTTTCTGCTATCGATCCACTAAAAACTGGCTCGGTGACAGATGTTGGCAATTCCTGAGCCCAGGCCATTGGCGTGGCTATCGCGCTGGCGACAATGAGTGTTCGTGTGAAGTGGTTCAAGGCAAAAGAGTATTAAGAAGTTAGGCGCGGTCGGTGGAGCATCTAAGAATTTCGCAGCAGAGGGAATTCGACCAGCTAGCGAGACTCCAAAGTAAGGGATCAGATTAGCATGAGAAATTCAAGGACTTCTGCCTATTTCTGCAGAATTGCTGCCATCGAAAATTGTTCATTAGGCGAGGCTGTCGTGCATCAGTCCGAGCGCGTCGCTCCTCCTTGTGTTCGACGCTCTTGGACAGACGTTGTAGTTTCAAACGTACGTTGTGCATTGCGTTCTCGATTCAAATTAACGACCGATGCGCCAGCACCAACAACGGTCACTAAAAGATCGTAGTACGTCACGCTTGATGCTCATCTCACAGTTCGGATTTGGCAGTTGATAGCAATGTTTGGCCGTCAGGCCTTTCAGCATGGGGCTAGAATTGATTTGCTTTTCCAACCTCCTTTGGCCAGTCGTTGCGGACTGGCTTTTTTTTCTCGCCTGTAAAGCGTGTGTCTCGTGGATTGAAGTCAGCTAGAAATAGCCATACCTGGGACAGCTATGCTGAGCTCGATGGCGGTTTGTGAAAGTTGTGCGGAAAGGCTTCTGTACTGATGCGCGTATAACAGGCTACCGTTTCGATTAGCGCTTAGAAGAATTCGAGGATGTTCTGCGTCCAATCATCATCACAGAATGCGCTGACGATATGCCACCGAAGATACACTAGGCACGGTAGCAGGCAAACTGGAGAATCCATGACGATGCCCCGCCAGCGGTGGCGTTCAGTAGCTTCTGGTCCATCACCTCCAAGCCGCAATTACGTAGCAGCGTGGTCATTGAAAGTGCGCTGTAGAAGTTGATGTGCTCATGCCAGTGCCGCTTCGCTTGCAGTGGATCCGGCCGGAGCATGACGTCCTCAAACGGAACCTCAATGTAAAGTAAGGTTTCGGGACCCATTGCGTGGATCAAATCCTTAACCAAGTCGACAGGGTAGGGCACGTGTTCTAGCACGTTGCTGCACACAACCAGGTCATACTCTTGTGAGAAAGCGGTGGCGCGACACACCTTTTGCGCGTGGGGAATCACGATGCCTTTGTTGCTGATGTCGTAGATATGCAGCAGCTTGTTGGAATGCTTAAACGGCGTATTGGCGCCCGTGTCTCCGCCCCAGTCCAGTACCCGAGGCGTGTGTGGCAAATGCGGTGCCAGAAATGCTTCAATGTCGGCGAGATAGGGTACACCGGTATTTAGCAGCAAATTGCGCTTTCGGTAGCCAGGCTCGTAGTGTTCACGAAGCGCCGTATAGGCTTCTTCGCGGTACTCATGATATAGCCTTGTCATTTCCTGTTCATCGAAGCGAATATCCAAAAAGAGGTGGGAGCAATCGCGGCATTGAATCGAATTGCAGATGGCGTAGCTCGTACCCGTCTTCAGGGTTCGCAGTCCCCACTCTGAGGTGATCTCTACCGGAGCCCAGTTAAATACACGATGCGCTATGAACGGCATTAGTACAGCGGGCGATTTATCCAGTGTTTGGCTTCCGCAGCAAACGCAGTGCGTAGCAACGCGCTCTTTATTCAATTGGCTATCCTTGGAGTTGATTTAAGATGAAAATTACTGGGCTGCAGCCAGCAAGGCACTCAGAGCGTCATACCGTAAGCGCCGTCAACCTAGGCCGTTGGAGAGGAACGAGTCGTTACCGACCTTGCTGTATTTAGGCTAACGATAAACTTCAGAACCGACGGGCATGCCCAGTGGAGTACCGACGTCGATTTCAGCTCGCATGCGAAAAGGTCAAACAGGTCATTTCGGCGTGGTTAATAACGGTCACTCGCCAAACGGTGCCGACTCGGCACGGGAGCGAAGTTGTAAAAATTTGACCATCAATGCGGCTCGGGTATTCGGCCATTTTTGAGCCTCATTTTCCATCAGTGATGAAAAATTCTTGCCCATATTGTGCCTAGGGTATCGAGCGATGACGGAGTAGATATCTTCACGCTTCATGTCGCGAGAACGGCTGCCTGCGACGTCGAATGCCGCGCCGGTTTGGAGTAGCCTCGCCTCATTGCTTGCGTCGCGAAGACCCGATGGCATGTTCATATGTAAGGCTATTGCATCGGCCACTTGGTCCGTTTTCGATGCGGACCATCCAGCTTGTAAGAGAAAGCGCTGCGCGGCATTTGCGCCTGAGACCGCAAAGCAGTGCTGAGAAGTGCAACTGCTATGCTCGGAGGTATGGCCCAAATCGTGCAGCATACTGGCCACAAACAAGATCTCGGGATCGTAAGCCAGCCCATCCACTTTAGAAAGTACGCTAGCCCATATGAAGCTGCGCCAGCAGTGATTCACCAGGAAATCTGGGCTCGCTACTCGGCAGAGCTCTTCAGCCTGTTTAGCGATCTGGGAGTCGGGAATTGAAAGCTGATCCCAGTCCAACACTGCGAGCTTTCGTCGTTGTGATGCTGTGAGGATCTGCGTCCAATCCTTTAGCTGATAACAGACGGCTTGGGTAAGGTAGCGAATTTTTTCATTCCGGCTTAGGTCGCCTTTTGTCCGATTTCCCCATGCTACGTTTCCGAATATTTCACTCATCTTTTGTTCCTCAATACTTGGGTTCGGTGAAGCACTAGCCTGAAATACGCGCGGCGCGATTGCCATGTACATGATTCCAGCCTGGGCGTTTCGCCCAGGAGCTTTGCTGCGGCTGCGGACCAGATCTGTTTCGCATCCGAAGCGGATCGTTCTCATGACACGCAGCAGTCCCTGCTCCAGAACGCAAAAAGACAAATTATTGGAGATCACGGGCTAACAAGAAGGCCAACTTTTCGTTAAACGCAGCCATAGTTCTGGTGCGCGATGTGGCAGCATATTCGCGAAAGCTGACTCTCGGAGGGTGTTCAAGCACCATACAATTTTTGTGTGTCGAACAGTCAGCTACGACGGTGCGTGCACCGTGGCACTTCAATTCATGCGTGCAATATTGGAATTTGCTTGGTCGTCTGGATGCCGCCGCGATGAGCTCTACTCATCAGCCTGTACTTATCCGACGGCTACACCGAATCGGTCGCGTCAATACATCTGGAGCATATTCCGTTCGACGAAGCTATGGTTCGTCTTGTTTTCCTTGCTTGCGTGCTTCAGTGAAGTTGCTGCGGCCAGCATCGCGGCAGGCTTACGTTTCGAACGACGTCCCGTCTTGGATCGCGATGAAATCGGAGTCCTTTCAATGCTTCAGGATCGATACGGTTTCATCTGGGTCGGCACGCCCATGTCGGGAATTTATCGCTACGATGGTGCGCAGGCACGCCACTTTGGGACAGAAGCCGGGATGCAGCCTCATGCGAGTGTTACTGCTCTATATGAAGCGCCGAATGGCGTCTTATGGGCTGGCACGCAGCAAGGCTTGTTCCGTTATGACGCAGAGACCGAAGCATTTATCAGCTATCGTCCACCTCAGGTTCGGTCGCCAAGTTCGCTGAACGTCAGGTCTATCATTGGCGATGGTAAAGGTGGTATGTGGATTGCCACCTGGGGTGGACTACAGCATTTCGATTCAGAGACCGGGCGGTTTCGGGAGTATATGCATGACAAGAGCAATCCGACCAGCATTGCATCCAACGACGTTAATGCGTTGGCCATCGATGCTCAAGGCGGGCTGTATGCAGGTACTTGGCCAGGCGGTCTTGAGTATCTTCCACATGGCGCTAATCAGTTTCGACACTTGCGCGTGGATCAGGAGAATGCACCTAATGCCAAGACAAATATTGTTCGAGCGTTACATGTCGTCGGCAGTGTGCTATGGATCGGCACTGAACAAGGGTTGCTAAGGTGGGAAATGCAAAAGCCGTGGGAAGCACGGGTACTTCTCAATGTACCGCTTGTCCGCTACACGGCGTTGTACGGTGACACGGACGGAACAATTTGGGCGGGAACACTAAGCGCCGGCGTGCAGCGTTGGCTGTCGGACGGTACGAGGACTGAAGAGTTTCTTTATCGCCCTAACGATCCGTACAGCTTGCCGTCCAACTACATACGCGCTGTCTTTCGTGACCGCGCCGGCTTGCTGTGGATAGGAACTTACGCAAACGGCATACGCGTAGCCAACTTGAATGCCAGCGGTATTGCTCGCATTTTGCCATTTGATAGAGAGTGCGGCCAAACCAGTAACACCGTTCAGACTTTGGAACGCGCAGGCAAGGGGAAGCTATGGCTCGGAAATAACCGTGGCGTTACCTTGTTCAATCCGGCCAATGGACAAGTTGAGCGATGCTTCAACGTTAGTTCTACGGCTTCGGACCGCTTGAGTAGTGACGTTGTCTACAAGATATATGTTGATCCGACGGAGGTCTTATGGATTGGCACCGCCTCAGGATTGCATCGATTGGATGGATCTCGTTCTAACATCCGCGTCTACCATTTCGGCGAGCTTCGGCGAGACTTCATCAACACTATAGCACCCTCATCGAGCGGGAAGCTGTGGGTCGGCACGGGCGGGGATGTCGTTCGGTTCGATCCAGGTGACGGCTCGTTTGAAGTGTTTGCACATAGCCAGGACGATCCTTCTAGTAGAAGCGTGACCGGTACTTCTGTAATCCTCGAAGATCGCCGCGGAAGAGTTTGGATGGGCTCCGAGCATCATGGTGGAGGTTTGGATCAATTTGACTCTATCGCAAAGACTTTCAAGCATTTCCGGCCAGAGCAAGGAAGCGAGACAGCGTTGCCGAGCGATGCAGTAACTGCGTTACATGAGGATCGAAACGGCCGTATTTGGGTGGGTACGGGAAGTGGTCTTGCCGAGTTGATTACATCTGACGAGGGCGTCGTTTCGTTTCGAGTCCGTCTCTTCTCCACTAGCGTAGGTACGGCAAAAATCCTCGCGATTACTAGTGACAGCGCATCTAAGATTTGGATCAGCACGGTAGGCGGTCTCTTGCGCATAGATCCTGACACCGGTCTTGCCCAGAGCTTTGGCCCCAGCGACGGATTGAGCGGAGCGTATGCAACCGGTGCTGTCTTAGCCGTCGAAGGCAACCTTTACTTTAGTGGATACAAAGGTATCACAAAAGTATGGCCTGAGTGTGCGGGTCGCATTCTGCGGGCTCCACAGGTGGCATTGACGCATGTTCGGATCGGACAAGAATCAATCGTGCAAAGTATTTATGCCAACGGTTCTCAATTAATGGGGCCACCTGTTCATCCTCGCTCGTTGATTGTGGCAGCCGGGGCTAAAACGGTTTCCTTCGGCTTTGCAGCGCTTCATGATTTAGATCCAGATCGAAATTCATTCAAGTTCGCACTTGATGGCCTGGACAACGAGTGGGTGAACACACAGCCAGGGCAAAGAACTGTTAGCTACACCAACTTGGACCCGGGCGAATATCGGTTTCRCATCCGCGCCTGGCAACCGGACAGTGGCTGGAGTGACGAATTGACTTTTCCTGTCACAGTACTTCCTCAGTTTTGGCAAACCAGTTGGTTCCGTATTGTGGCGATGTTGGTCTTGCTGCTTCTATTGGCAGTCTTATACCAGTGGCGGGTCCGTCATTTGAGGAAACTGAGCGCTACTCTCCGCAAGAAAGTCGCTGAGCGCACTGCTGCCCTTGAGAAGAGTAATGCCAAGCTAGCGGAGTTGAGCAACACCGACATGCTAACCGGAATAGGAAACAGACGCGCTTTTGAATCTTCGCTTGAATCTGAGATGCGCCGGGCCAGGCGTACAGGGAAGGAGATTGCGCTTATCCTGTTTGATATTGATCACTTCAAAAGCTTCAATGACACGTATGGTCACCAGGCCGGTGATGGAGCGCTTAATGTGTTCGGGCAAATGCTTGCTCAATACGCTCAACGGCCAGGCG
>NZ_JBFRDW010000355.1:0-6134 GCF_052113985.1 Pseudoduganella sp. RAF53_2
GGAGGGCACCATGCAGCTGCGGTCTTACCTGAAGACTGGCCGCAGCGCTGCGGCTTTGCTGACGGGCGGCGGAACGGTGGTTTTCAACGAGCGTTGGCATGTGCGTACCTACCGTCCCAACCATACTGTCACGTCGGCGCAGCCGGGCGTGAAGTTCGAAACCAATTCGCTGGGGTTGCGTAGTCCCGAACTGAATCGCGAGCTGGCGCGCAGCGAGCTGCGGCTTGCCGTGGCGGGCGCTTCCACCGTCGCGGGAGCCTATGCGCGGCGCAACGTCGAAACCTTCCCCAGTCTGCTGGAGCAGCGCTTGCGCAGGAAGCGCAAGGAAGGGCCGGTCAATGTGATCAATGCCGGCATTGAGGGCCATACGATCTGGGACACGGCCCTGCTGATCGAACATGGCCTGATCGACATGCATCCGTCCGTGCTGATGCTTTATCCCGGCTTTAACGATATGGTCGGCATTTGTACCGCCGCGCGCGAAAGTACGGCGATCGTCCGATCGCCATTGCCCGCACCATCGCTGCCGCGCTGGGCGCTCGCCGCGCCTGCTGGCGAAAAATACCGTGGCGCTGCGCGACCCGCTAATCAAGGCCAAGGCCGTCGATCCCGCCAAATTCTTCCCGGCCAGCTATGGCGAGAAGCTGCGCGATATGGTGCACAAGATGCGCGAGTCCGGTATCGAACCTGTGCTGATGACGGTGGCGCGCGCCTTCGACGGCCTGGGCCGCGAAGAAGGCGCACGCATTGCGGAGACAGCCCTTTACTACAACTCCTGCCTCGATTACGACGGCCTGATCAAGGCAGGCAAGATGTACAACGATACGATCATCGCCGTGGCGCTGTCCGAGCATGTGCAGCTGATCGACCTCGCCGAAGAAATGAAAGGCCGCCGCCAGTTCTTTGTCGACGCCGGCCACTTCAACTATGGCGGCGAGCAGCATGTTGCAGCCTATCTGGCGCGCGAACTGGAGCAGCGCGGCCTGCTGGAACCGCATATCAACACAGACAACCGCCTGAGCGGACAGTAAGGGAGCGTCTGTGGAAATTACCGGGTTTGGCTACCTTGTTTTCTTCTTGTGCGTATTGGCGCTGCATTCCCTGCTGACCGGCCGCGATCGCGCACAAAAAGCCATGCTCACCCTGGCCAGCTACTACTTCTACGCGACGGTGGATTGGCGCTTCACGGGCCTGCTGCTGTCCCTGACGCTAATTAATTGGACGGCAGGCGAAGCGGTAGGGCGCGCGCAACACCGCAGCACGGCGAAATATGCGGTGACACTGGCAGTGATCGCCAGCGTAGCCGTGCTGGGCTACTTCAAATACCTGAATTTCTTCGGCGGCATGCTGAACAGCCTGTCGGTCTGGCTGGGCGGCAGTGCGCTGGTGCCGGTGGTGAAGCTGCTGCTGCCGGTCGGGATCTCGTTCTTGACCTTCCAGGCCATCACTTACCCCATCGACCTGTATGCCGGACGGCTTTCCAAGCGCGCCAGCCTGGGCGATTTCACCCTGTTCATGGCCTTCTTCCCGCGCCTGCTGTGCGGACCGATCGTGCCTGCGGCTTATTTCCTGCCGCAGCTGCAGCAGCCGATGCCGCCCGTCAGCGACGATCAGCGCTTCGCCGGCCTGGCACTGATCATGCGCGGCCTGGTGAAAAAGGTGCTGCTGGCGGATATGCTGGGTTCCCACCTAGTCGACCCGGCGTTCTCCAATCCCGGCGAATACAGCGCTCCATTCGTCTGGCTGGCGATGTTCGGCTATTCCCTGCAGGCTTATCTGGATCTGGGCGGCTACACCGACATGGCGCTGGGCGCGGCCGGCATGCTGGGCTATCGCCTGCCGTCCAACTTCAACCGTCCCTATATGGCGACCGGCATTGCCAACTTCTGGCAGCGCTGGCACATCACCATGTCGTCCTTCTTCCGCAACTACTTGTACACCCCGCTGAGCGAGGCGTGGAAAGTGCCGGTGTCCGTCAACCTGTTGATCGTGTTTGTGGCGATCGGCCTGTGGCACGGCGCGGGCTGGAACTTCGTGGTGTATGGCCTGATCCACGGCAGCCTGGTGTCGCTGGAGCATGTCCGTAGCGCAGCCCGCATCAAGCGCGGCGAGCCGGCTCCCGTCTACCGCAGTGCGCGGCTGGCAATGCAGCTGGCGCTGGTGTTCACCATGGTCTCGATGACGCGCGTGCTGTTCCGCAGCCCGAATCTGGACACCGTGGGCCAGTTCGTCTCCGCCATGGCCGGGTCCTGGCGCGGCCCCTTCCCGCTGTCAGTGCAGGCGGCGCTGGCGCTGATGGCGGCTTTGTTCCTGCATTTCTCGCCTGTCCGCTGGCGCGACAGCTTCATGGAATGGGTGGCCCGCCTGCCTGCCTGGATAGTCGGCGCCCAGTTTGCCAGCCTGGTTTACCTGGTGACCATCTTCACCCAAGGCTCGGCCGCCTTCATTTATTACCAATTCTGACTGGGCTTGGTTGCTTAATTATCAATTCTTGCGCCTTCCGATGGACGCCAACCGGGAAACCCGCTATTCTTCGTGTCTCTCCAAGCGGCTGTAGCTCAGTGGATAGAGTATCGGCCTCCGAAGCCGAGGGTCGTGGGTTCGATCCCCGCCAGCCGCGCCATCCTCCCTTCGAAACTCCTCACAAGTTCGGCAACCTCTGTCGTAAAATTTATCCCAAGGAAACGAAGCACAGCCGTTCCGTTCACTTAAGAGCAAGGAATAGCGCGTATGAGTGCCCTGGATCAAATTACCCACTGGCGCGAGACCATCTTTGCCCGTTTGGTGCAGGTCGTCCTGGTTCTAGGTATCTGCACGGCGGTGCCAAGTATCCTGCAGTCGGCGCACGAAGGCCTGTGGGGCGTGGTGGTGGTGGACGTGATTGCCCTGGGCTGGCTGACCATGTTGTGGCGGCTGGAAGGGCGGATGTCGTATCAGGCGCGTGCCCTGCAATTCCTGCTGATCGCATTCGCCGTCGGCGTCGCGCTGATGCTGCAGGTCGGCCCGGTGGCGCATACCTATCTGCTGGCCGTGCCCTGCCTAGCGGCGCTGCTGGTCGGGCTGAGGCCTGCCATCTGGCTGCTCCTGGCCGGCGCCGTGGCCATTGTGCTGACGGGATATGCGCCGGAACCGGCCGCTGTCGGCCTGTCCAATGATCCCGTGCTGCGCGCCGTCATCGTCGCCCTCAACTACCTGTTCATTGCCGGCATCCTGACCTTCACCTGCGGCGTGCTGCTGCGCCACCTGGCGCGCTCGCTGGCCGAGGGCGAACAATTAGCCTTCTACGATCCGCTGACCGGGCTGCCGAACCGGCGCCTGCTGCTGGACCGTCTTGGCAACCTGCTCGCCAGCTCTGAGCGGCAGCAAGTGTTCAGCGCCGTGATGTTTGTGGACCTGGATCGCTTCAAGACCATCAACGATGCGCGCGGACACGCCACGGGCGACACGCTGTTGAGGCTGGCAGCGGAACGGCTGTCGGGCCTGATTCGCAAAAGCGACACCGTAGCGCGCATCGGCGGCGACGAATTCGTGGTGCTGCTGTCGCACCTTGCGCCGAATTTGGCGGCGGCTGGCAATGCCGCGCAGTTGGTGGCGGAAAAGATCCGTGCCGCATTGGCCCGTGATTTCGAGATCGACGCCCAGTCCTACGTCTGTTCCGCCAGCATTGGCGTGACGCTTCTGCCGAAGTTTGGCCAGAGCGCCGACGATTTGCTGCGTGAAGCTGACACCGCAATGTATCGTGCAAAGCGCGCAGGCCGCAATGGCATCGCCTACTTCGAATCCACCATGCAGGCTGAAGTCGAGCGGCGCCTGACGCTGGAGCGCGAGCTAGCGCAGGCGATCGAACATGAGCGGCTGCACATGCTGTATCAGCCGCAATTCGATTGCTCCGGCCGGCTTCACGGTGCGGAACTGCTCATGCGCTGGGAGCGCGACGACGGCAGCATGGTATCGCCCGCCATCTTCATCCCGCTGGCGGAAGAGGCGGGCCTGATCGTGCGGATGGGGATGTGGGCGCTGAAGCAGGCCTGTCTGGCACAGCAGCGCCTGGCGGCGCGGGGCTGGTCGCTGCCACTGTCCGTCAACGTGTCGCCCGACCAGTTCCGCCAAGCCGACTTCGTGCAGCAGGTGCACAGTGTCCTGCTCGAACACCGCGTGTCACCCTCGTTGCTGATCCTGGAGGTGACGGAAGGCCTATTGGTGGAAAAGCTGGAAGAAACCGTGGCGCGCATGAACGAGCTGGCCGCGCTCGGCGTGCGCTTTTCGATCGACGACTTCGGCACGGGCTATTCCAGCCTGGCGTATCTCAAGCGCATGCCTTTGTACGAACTGAAGATCGACCGCAGCTTCATCATGGACATGCCGGACGACGCCAATGACGTGGTGATCGTGCAAGCGATCCTGGCAATGGCCGGCCACATGGGCTTGCGCGTCGTGGCGGAAGGCGTAGAGACTCAAGCACAGGCCGACTTCCTCGCGGCCCATGGTTGCCATGCGCTGCAAGGATACCTTCTGGGCCGCCCAGCGCCGTTACCGGCCCTGCTTGAAATGATGTCAGCGCAAGCCGCTCGCTCTGGATAGGGATTTGAAGCCCACGATTAGTAAGCAGCCTTCCATTTGTGCCCAACTGGAACCGCGAAACGTGGAAGCACCTCCGACTGTGGGCTGTCGCGGCATGAAGAGGCGAAAGTGACTTCCTTTAGACGTCAAATCTGCCTATTGATGTGCCGGTAAGGCCGGTACGAGCGAGACGCGCCTAGTGACAAAGTGTGAACCTTTCGGCCAAGCAAGATGTTAGGCTGCGTGACATTGGCCGAGTACGGCCAACAACGGACCTTGAGGATTCGCGCCTGGACCATCTGCCAGCTATGCCCACCCTTTTCGGAGTTGCGGTTGAAAGCAATTGCATACATTTTTCTTTCAGGGACTTGCATACTGGCCCAAGCCAAAGACGACGTGATTGGCTGCTATTCGGTGCTCATTGCGGGCCGGGACGAGTCTCTCCCGCATACTAAACAGTCAGCACATCTCGTTCGTGCAAAGGATATTCGTCTTACGGACGAACATGAAAAGGCGCCATGGGCTGGAACTTCGAAATTTCGTGTGATACCTGTGCACTCCAAGGAAACGTTCAACTATTCAGCTGCATACTGGGTGGCGGAGGGGAAGTCGCTTTCGATTACTTGGAGTAGCAACGGCCTTTCGGGTGTGCAGATGACTTTGACACCCACCAGAAATGGATTTGCAGGGACTGTCGAAAATTTTTGGGACTTTCCGCCTTATACCGAGGATAAAAGACGGACGGTCTTGACACGCCGGGCGTGTGATTGAATCCTATGACAAAGCACGCATCTTGCATGCCGGCAGGAGTGCTATTCTGGCTGCCGTCGGCCGCGCTCGGCCAATAGCGGCCTCACAATCATAAAACTTGAGATATGTCAAAAATGTCGCTCGCTACAAGTTTCCTGCTCATGCTACGTTCAACAATATTTGTTGTCTTTTTTATGTCCGACGTCAAAGTATTCGCTGCGCCCCAGAATATCCAGACGGAGCAGTACTGCCGTGAAGGCGCGAGTGGCGAATTTTCGGTTAAACTTGATAATACGAACAGGGTTACTTTTAATGTCGAAACTGTCAACAGCCATGGGCACATTTGCACCATGTCGGGTACGATTCACGGAGAAATAGGGCACGCCGACAGTTGGTCTGACGATGGAAGTGACTCAAATTGCGATATATCGATTTTGGCGAAGGGCTCCTCAGTAGTAATTAGCCCAATCACTCCGGACTCTTGCCTTATATATTGCGGTCAAGGAGTGGTCGTGTATGGAAAGTACAGTTCTGCAATGTGTAGGAATGAAAAATACGAAATACAAGAGCAGGAAATTCGAAATCGATTTCCGCCTGCAGAAGATGATGATGTCAGCAGAAGAGTTCAATAATAAAGGCGAGCTCAGAATGGTCCGGCAGGCAGCCTCTTCGGCCACAGAACATTGATGCATATCTGGCGTGAAGCATGAGAGCTCGGAAGGTGGCAACAAACGGCCAGGAACAGACGCCCACCTAGCTAGGTAAAAATATGACGAATCTCGAAATTCTTAAACAATGGGAAATTACGGAGAAATGGCTACGGG
>NZ_JBFRDW010000356.1:0-6114 GCF_052113985.1 Pseudoduganella sp. RAF53_2
GGCCAATCCGGTCAGGGACTGGCTCAGTGCAGACGCAGGCAGCATCGCTCCCGCTACAGCCGCCGTTGCGCTGACCTGGCTCGATAAAACTGCGCCCGTGCAGCCAACTGGCGTCAGCTGGGGCGTGCCTTGGCCACAAGGGCAATACCGCAAGGAGCAGGTGTTCGCGCTTACTGGCCCGGATGGCAAAGCTCTGCCGCTGCAAACCTGGCCGCTTGCCTACTGGCCGGACGGGTCCCTGAAGTGGAGCGCCTTCGCGACGGTGACGCGCGCAGCACCGGCCAGTTTGCGGCTGGAGGCCCGCGCTACAGCCGCCGAAGGACCGTCGTTGACGCTCAAACAGCAGGGCGGCGTTATCGACATCGACACCGGCGCCATGAAGGCCCGCCTGCATACTTCCGGCACCAACCTGATCGACGCTATCAGCATTGATGGCCGGGAGGTTGCGCGTGTCGGCCAACTGGTCGCAATCTCCCAGCGCGGTCCGGATGTCGAATCCGGCACGGCACCGCAGCGCGACCGCTATCTCAGCCAGATCAGCAAAGTCACCGTCGAACAATCCGGTCCCGTTCGCGCGGTGGTGAAGGTTGAAGGTGTGCACAAGGCGCAGCAGGGACAGCGCAAATGGCTGCCGTTCAGCGTGCGTCTGTATTTCTATGCAGGCGTGGATAACATCCGCATGGTTCACACCCTGACTTACGACGGTGACCAGGAGCGTGACTTCATTCGCGGCGTAGGCCTGAGCTTTGCCGTGCCGCTGCGCGAGAAGTCGTGGAACCGCCATGTGCGCTTCTCAGGGCAGGATGGCGGCATGTGGTCCGAGCCGATCCAGCCGGGAGCGGGCAATCCGCAGCAGGTGGCCGGCCAGCGCATCGACGGCGGAAAATTCTATGAGCCGGGCGAGGAACAATATGCCATCTGGAGCGACTACAAGCTGGTGCAGCCGGCGCCGGACGGCTTCACCATCCACAAACGCACCAATGGCAAGAGCAGCTGGATTTTCAGCAATGCGGGCAAGCGCGCTTCGGGTCTGGCTTATGTTGGCGACACCAGTGGCGGGCTCGCACTGAGCATCAAGGACTTCTGGCAGTCTTACCCCAGCGGGCTGGAAGTGAACGATGCCGCGCGTGACACGGCTCGGGTGACCGCATGGCTGTGGTCACCCGATGCACCGGCAATGGATATGCGCCATTACGCCACTCGCGCACATGGTCTGGCCGCGACCTATGAAGACGTCCAGCAGGGCATGAGCAAAGCTTACGGCGTGGCGCGTACCAGCGAGCTGACGATTTACCCGACTGCAGGCGTGCCGCAGAAAGAGCAGTTGTCCGCGATGGCGCAAGCGTCTGCCCAGCCCCCGCTGCTGACCGCAGCGCCGGAATACATTCACGCAGCGGGCGTATTCGGCGTGTGGGGCTTGCCGGACCGTTCCACCCCGCTAAAGGCCGAGATGGAGCGCCGCCTCGATTCCATGCTGGACTTTTACAAACAGCAGATCGATGAACGCTACTGGTATGGCTTCTGGTACTACGGTGATTTCATCCACAGCTACAACAACGCGGGCCACGTCTGGTACTACGATTACGGCGGTCACGCCTGGGACAACACGGAACTGGGCACGCCACTGTGGCTCTGGTACAGCTTCCTGCGCAGCGGACGGGCCGACGTGTTCCGCATGGCCGCCGCATTGACGCGCAATACCAGCGAAACCAACGTCTATCACATCGGTCCAATGGCGGGCCTGGGTTCGCGCCACAACGTTGTGAAGTGGGGCGATGGTGCGAAGGAAGCGCGCATCAGCCAATCCGCGCACTGGCGGCCTTACTACTATCTGACCGCGGATGAACGCATCGGAGACATCATGCGCGAGCAGCTGAAGTCCGATCTGTCGGTGATCGCTCACGACCCGATGCGGCTGGCGCAGCCGGTGCTGCCGCAGGACCCGAAATATCCGGGCCGTATCCGCATTGGCCCGGACTGGTTCGTGCTGGCAGGGAACTGGATGACCGAATGGGAGCGTACAGGCGATACGCGCTGGCGCGACCGCATCAATGCTGGCGTGGATTCGATTCTCGCCATGCCTTACTGGCTGCGTTCCGGCGTGCGCAATGGCCTGAATCCGCAGCTGGGCGGCAAGAAGGTCGGCCCACTCAAGGGCGGCGGCAGCATGACGGTTGGCTACGATCCGGCCACCGGAAAGCTGATGCCGATCCCCGATCCGGTCGAGGGCAAGCAGGTTCCGGTGAATTACAACCTCGCCACTATCCAGGGCGGCGCACAAGTGATGTTCGAGCTGGTGCCATTGCTGGGGCGCGACGATTTCGCCCGCGCCTGGCTGCAGTATTCCCGTCTCGGTGGCGCGCCGGGCGATGTGCTGGAAAAGGACAAGGTCAGTAACGCCGAGGGCGCGGATGCTGAATATGTCGAAAAAGGGCAGGGCGGGCCTCGCCTGGCGGCCTATGCTTACGCCCAGACCGGCAACGCTGCCTACGCCCGCCGCGCGGCGGCTGCACTGGCGCGCTATCGCGGCGCCGACCAGCGCCTGATTGACGGCGCCGAGTCCCTGAATCCTGTGCACGAGGCGCCGGGCGTCTCGACCAATGACGCGTCGCAGTCGGGCATGACGATCATCGAAATCCTCGCACTTTGCGCCAACGCGCTGCCGCTTGAGTTGCCGCCCGCAGAGACGCCCGAACGGAGGGCCGCGAAATGAGCCGGGCGTCACGCCTTCCGTCGCCGTCCGCCGCTCACGCGACTGCTGCTGCCGCTCCCGTGGCCTCGCGCGCCGTCGCCGTGGCCGTGGCCTGTGCCGCGGCCATTGTCTTGGCGCCGACCATGGCCAGCGCCGCGAGCGCCGAGCCTTGCGCCGGTGGCACTCCCGGTAAGCTGCTGTATGCCGACGATTTCCGCGGCGGCCTCGCGCAATGGGTGCCAGAGTACCGCCCCACGCCAAACGCGCAGGTGGCCGTGCGCGATGGCAAGCTGATGATGGACCTGCCGGGCGATGCCACCGTCTGGTTCAAACCCGAACTGCAAGGCGATATCCAGATCAGCTACAAGCGCAAAATGATCATGGCAGGCGGCCCGAATGACCGCCTGTCCGACCTGAATCAATTCTGGATGGCTTCCGACCCGCAGAACACAAACCTGTTCACGCGCGACGGCACGTTCAAGCAATACGACGCGCTAAGCCTCTACTATGTGGGCATCGGCGGCAATACCAACACCACCACGCGCTTCCGCAAGTACGATGGCAAGGGCGAGCGGGTGCTGCTGGGCGATCTCACGGATCAAGCCCACCTGCTGCAGGCTAACCGCGAATATGCGATCCAGATCACGGTATATCAGGGCTGCACGCGAATGACCGTCGACGGCCAGGAGTATTTTTCCTGGCGTGATCCAGCGCCGCTGCGCTCTGGCCACTTTGGTTTCCGTACCACGCATTCGCATCAGGAGATCAGCGATTTCAAGGTTTATCAGTTGAAGTGAAAATAAAGAGAGACATACGCATGAATCGAAACACCAACCTCGCCGCTGTGCTGGTGGCACTGAGTCTGCCCGCCTTTGCCGCCCAAGGACCCGCCAACGACGTGACTGCGCCGCTGCACGCGATGAAGGTCGACTATCCAACGCCATACGGTACGCCTGCCGTGGCGGACGTGACCAAGGTCCTGGACCGCGTCTACACGTATCTGGATGCGGTCACGCCCGCGCAGGTCATCGATAGCAAGACCAAGCAGGAAGTGAAAGACTTCAGCAAGCTCAATGACGACACCGTTTTCGCCCCCGGCGACTTCCGCCTGACCAGCTACGAATGGGGCGTGACGTACGCCGGTATGCTGGCTGCGGGCGCCGCAATTGGCGACAGGCGCTTCACCGACTACAGCTACAAGCGGATTACGCTGCTGGCCGACCTGGCCAAGCCAACGCTGGCGCGTTTGCGCGCTAACCCCCAGGCCAAGTCGCCGGTGCAGCGCACGCTGGAACCCCATGCTCTGGACGATATCGGTGCGCTGTGCGTGTCGTTCATCAAGGCCAAACAAACCGGCCTGAAGGCGGACGTGACGCCGCTGCTGGATTCCTGCCGCAGCTTCATCGGCAGCAAGGAACATCGCCTGGCCGACGGTACCCTGGCGCGCATGCGTCCGCAGCCGGATACGCTGTGGCTGGACGATATGTTCATGGGCGTTCCGGCCTGGGCGCAAATGGGCAAACTGACGGGGGAGCGCAAATACTTCGACGAATCGGTCAAACAGATCCAGCAATTCTCGCAGCGCATGTTCAACCCGCAACTGGGCATCTATATGCACGGCTGGGTGCAGGGCATGGACGCGCATCCTGAATTCCATTGGGCGCGCGCCAATGGCTGGGCGGTGATGACGCTGGTCGAGGTGCTGGACGCGCTGCCGGAAGATCATCCGGGCCGCAACGCGGTATTGGCGCAGCTGCGCGCTCACGTGAAGGGGCTGGTGTCGTATCAGGATGGCACCGGTTTCTGGCATCAGCTGCTGGATCGTCCGGACACTTATCTGGAGACTTCGGCAACCGCGATCTACGCTTATTCCATGGCTCGTGCCATTAACAAGGGTTATATCGACCGCGCCGCCTACGCGCCGACGGTCATGCTGGCTTGGAATGCGGTCGCCAGCAAAGTGAATGAGAAAGGCCAGGTTGAAGGTACTTGTGTCGGCACCGGCATGGCCTTCGATCCCGCCTTCTATTACTACCGCCCGGTGAATGTCTTCGCGGCGCATGGTTATGGCCCTGTGCTGCTGGCCGGCGCGGAAGTCATCACGATGCTGAAGACGCAGAAGTTTGAAATCAATGACAGCTCGCTGCAGCTCATTACGCGCAAATAAAGGCTGGCTGGCGGCAGCGCTGCTCTGGGTGGCCTGCGCCATACCGGCGCGGGCTGCCGATTGGATTCACACCACCGCGCAAGCGCATGACTTTGCGCTGGACGGTGCACCTGTCGTCTATTCGCCGGCAGACGCACCAGTAGTCGGTATCGCCGCGCGGGACCTGACTGCGGATGTCGAGCGCGTGACGGGCCGTAAGCCGGCGTGGTCCACGTCCGCGCCACGGGGCGCGACGGCCATCCTGGTCGGCACGCTTGGCAAAAGCGCTTTGATCGACAAGCTGGCCGCCAGCGGCAAGCTGGATGCTTCGCGCCTGCGCGGTGCCTGGGAGAGTTTCGTCATCACCACCGTCGATGCGCCGATGCCTGGCCTGCGCAGGGCGCTTGTGATTGCAGGCAGCGATCCTCGCGGGACGGCGTACGGCGTTTATGAACTGTCCGAGGCGATGGGCGTCTCGCCCTGGCACTGGTGGGCGGACGTGCCGGTGACGCGGCAGCGGCAGCTTTATGTGGCCGCGGGCACGCGGCGCTTCGGACCGCCATCGGTGAAGTATCGCGGCATTTTCATTAATGACGAAGACTGGGGCATGCAGCCTTGGGCCGCTCACGCATTTGAGCCGGGAAGCGGAGGCATTGGGCCGCGCACTTATGGGCGCATCTTCGAACTGCTGCTGCGGTTGAACGCGAATATGCTGTGGCCCGCCATGCATCCCGGAACGCCGCCGTTCAACGCCGATCCACGCAATGCCGCGCTGGCGGACAGGTATTCGATTGTGATGGGTTCTTCCCATGCGGAGCCGATGCTGCGCAATAACGTGGGCGAATGGAAGGCGCCCGCCGCCGATTACAATTATTTGAGCAACGGGCCAGGCGTGCTGCGCTACTGGGAAGAGCGGATGGTGTCCAACGGGCGCTACGAGAATATCTACACGCTGGGCATGCGCGGCATTCATGATTCGTCGGTGCAGGGTGCGAAGACGGATGCGGAGCGGGTGGCGCTGTTGCAGAAGATTTTCACCGACCAGCGCGGGCTGCTGAAGCGCTATGCACTGCCCGATGCGCCGCAGATGTTTTGTGCGTACAAGGAGGTCTTGCCGCTATATCGCCAGGGCTTGCAGGTGCCGGATGATGTGACGATTGTCTGGCCGGACGATAATTTTGGCTATATCCGCAATTTCACCGATGCGCAGGAGCGTGCGCGCGGCGGCGGCTTTGGCATTTACTATCACCTGTCCTATCTTGGCGCACCGCTGTCG
>NZ_JBFRDW010000357.1:0-6105 GCF_052113985.1 Pseudoduganella sp. RAF53_2
CCCACATGAAGTCAGCGGTGGTGGCACGCAGCACCGAGTAGAACGGGGTGAAGTACCAGGTCGGAGCGATGTGCAGCGGAGTCTTCAGGGAATCGCCCGGCAGGAAGTTGTTGTACTCCAGGAAGTAGCCGCCCATCTCAGGTGCGAAGAACACCACCGCCGAGAACAGCACCAGGAATACGGACACGCCGAAGATATCGTGCACGGTGTAGTAAGGGTGCGAAGGGATGGAGTCCACCGGATGGCCATCGGCGCCCAGGTTCTCTTTCACTTCGATGCCGTCCGGGTTGGACGAACCCACTTCGTGCAGCGCGATCAGGTGCGCAGCCACCAGGCCCAGCAGGACCAGCGGGATGGCGATCACGTGGAAGGCGAAGAAGCGGTTCAGGGTCGCGTCGGACACCACATAGTCACCGCGAATCCACAGCGACAGGTCAGGGCCGATCAGCGGGATGGCGCCGAACAGATTCACGATCACCTGCGCGCCCCAGTAGGACATCTGGCCCCAAGGCAGCAGGTAGCCGAAGAAGGCTTCCGCCATCAGGCACAGGAACACGGCGAAACCGAACAGCCAGACCAGCTCGCGTGGCTTACGGTAGGAACCGTACAGCAGGCCGCGGGTCATGTGCAGGTACACGATGATGAAGAAGGACGAAGCGCCGGTCGAGTGCATGTAGCGCACCAGCCAGCCCCACGGCACTTCGCGCATGATGTATTCCACGGAACCGAAGGCCAGGTTGGCGTCCGGCTTGTAGTGCATGGTCAGGAAGATACCGGTAACGATCTGCAGCACCAGCACCAGCGCCGCCAGGGAGCCGAAGATGTACCAGAAGTTGAAGTTCTTGGGCGCGTAATACTTGCCCCATTGATCGTTCCACAGTTTGGTCAGCGGGAAGCGGTCATCGACCCAGCCCAGTGCTTTCTGTGCGGCCGGAGCATCGGCCGGGAACTTGGTTTCCTTGAATGCGCCCATGGATTATGCCTCGCCTTTCTGGTCTTTACCGATGACGATCTTGGAATCGCTCAGGTACATGTGACGAGGAACAGGCAGGTTGTCCGGAGCAGGTTTGTTCTTGAAGACGCGGCCGGCCAGGTCGAAGGTGGAACCGTGGCATGGGCACAGGAAGCCGCCGGCCCAGTCATCCGGCAGGGACGCCTGCGGGCCAGGAACGAATTTGGTCGATGGCGAGCAGCCCAGGTGGGTGCAAATGCCGATCGCGACCAGGATTTCCGGCTTGATGGAGCGATGTTCGTTGCTGCAGTATTCTGGCGTGAATTCGGAAGGGTTGCGTTTGGAGTCCGGGTCGGCCACCTTGTCGTCGGTCTTCTTCAGCGACGCGAGCATTTCCGGCGTACGCTTCAGAATCCAGACTGGCTTGCCGCGCCATTCGACGGTTTTCAGCTCACCAGGCTGCATGGCGGAGATGTCCACTTCGACCGGCGCGCCGGCGGCTTTCGCGCGCTCAGACGGCTGGAAGGTGCTTACCAAGGCGCCCGTAGCGCCCAATCCGACTACACCACCAGCCGCACATGTGGCGACGAGTAAGCCGCGTCGGCTCGGATCGACCTGCTTTTCGATGCTCATACAAACCCCAATCAGTCAAAAATCGAAATCTTTATTAAGCGCTAACAAACCTTCTAGCAACCTTAAATTATAAGGTAAGCGGAATGCGATTTAAAGCAAAACCTTGCATTTTTCCAACCAATCCCCATAGAGCGGTATCACTTGCTGACCATATGTTTGTCGCAAAGTTGAAAAATCAGTATGATTTAAAGTAACAAAACTCGGGGAGGACTCGGCATGGGAATGATGCAAGAATTTAAAGAATTTGCCATGAAGGGCAATGTGATCGACCTGGCGGTCGGTGTCATCATCGGCGCCGCCTTCAGCAAGATCGTCGATTCCCTGGTGGCGGACGTGATCATGCCGCCAGTCGGCAAACTGATTGGCGGGCTGGATTTCGCCAACTATTACATTCCACTCAACGGCCAGGCCGCCAACCTGACCCTGGCGGAAGCCAAGAAGCTGGGCGCCGTGATCGCCTACGGCAGCTTCTTCACCATCCTGATCAACTTCATCATCCTGGCCTTCGTCATCTTCCAGATGGTGCGCCTGGTAGCGATCGCACGCCGCAAGGCGGAAGGTGAAAAGCCAGCCGGGGCAGCCGCCGAACCGGCCCCGCCATCCGAAGATATTCTGCTGTTGCGCGAAATCCGCGATTCTTTGCGAAAATAGGAGTATTGGCGGACCGTGACTGCGGTCCGCCCTCTTACTCATCGGATTGACTATGCGACGACTCTGGTTATTGTTTGCGCAAACGGTGACCATTGTTCTGGCACTGTATTTCGTCTATTCGGCCATGCGGCCGGATTGGCAAGGCGCGCCCGCCGCGCGCTCGCAAGTCAGCAGCACGACCCGGGCCGCCACCCTGACCGAGGCGCCCGCCACGCCGTCGCCGGGCTCTTACCGCTCCGCCGCCGGGCGAGCGATGCCGGCCGTGGTCAATATTCTCACCTCCAAGGCCGTGCGGCGCCGCCATCCGCTGTCGCGCGACCCGTTCTTCCGTAAATTCTTCGGCGACCGCGACGAAGGCGACGATGAGCAGAACAGCCTGGGCTCGGGCGTGATCGTCAGCCCGGAAGGCTATATCCTGACCAATAACCACGTGGTGGAAGCGGCCGACGAGATCGAAGTCGTGCTGGCCGACGGCCGCAAAGGCAAAGCCAAGGTGGTCGGCACCGATCCGGAAACCGACCTCGCCGTGATCAAGATTGAGCTGGACAAGCTGCCCGTCATCATCCTGGGCCAGGTGGAGCAGGCCAAAGTGGGTGACGTGGTGTTGGCCATCGGCAACCCGTTCGGCGTGGGCCAGACGGTCACCATGGGCATTATTTCCGCCCTGGGCCGCAATAATCTGCACATCAACCATTTCGAGAATTTCATCCAGACAGATGCCGCCATCAACTTCGGCAACTCGGGCGGCGCCCTGATCGACGCCAATGGCAATCTGCTGGGCATTAACTCCGCCATTTACTCCCAGACCGGGGGCTCGGTGGGCATCGGCTTTGCGATCCCCGTCAGCACGGCCAAGACGGTGATGGAGTCCATCATCAAGGAAGGCCACGTCATACGCGGCTGGATCGGCGTGGAATCCCAGGAAATCACGCCGGAAATGGCTGAGAGCTTCGGCCTCAAGCGCGACAGCGGCGCCATCATCGCCGGCGTAGTGCGCAACGGCCCGGCCGACAAGGCCGGCATGCGCCCCGGCGATATCCTACTGTCGGTGAACGGCCAGCCGGTCAAGGACACCAATGAAATGCTGAACCTGATCGCCCAGCTGGAGCCGGGCGGCAAATCGACCATGCGCATCCTGCGCAAAACCCGCGAATCCGATCTCGATGTGATGGTCGGCCAGCGCCCCCTTCCGAAAAAACACTAACACACCATGCATCTGCGCGACCTCACCCGCTTTCTGCAAGAACTGACCGACAACAACGCCCGCCCCTGGTTCATCATGAACAAGCCGCGCTACGACATCCTGCGCGAAGAGTTTCTGGAATTGGTGACCCAGGTGATCATTGAACTGGGCAAGATGGACCCGGCCGTGAAATTCTGCAACCCGAAGAAAGCCATGTTCCGCATCAACCGCGACGTGCGCTTCGCGCACGACAAGAGCCCGTACAAGACGCACTTCTCGGCCGCCATCGCGCCCAACGATATGCGCCGCCCCAGCATGGCCGGTGGTCCGACCTATTACTTCCAGCTGGATAAGGAAGGCCGTCTTGGCATCGGCGCTGGCGAATACATTCCGCCGCCGCACCGCCTGAAGGCGCTGCGCAACCACATGGTCGAAGACGCGGCCGGCTTCCGCAAGGCGCTGGCCAACAAGGCGTTGAAGGCGCGCTATGGCTCGATCACCGAAGAGCACAAGCTGCAGCGCCCACCCAAGGGTTACGACCCTGAGCATGAGCACATCGAGTTCATCAAGCTGAAAAGCTTCTTCGTCTATACCGAGATCGATCTGAAGCTGAACAAGCCGGAAGAACTGCTGCCGCTGATTACCGCCTGCTTCAAGGACGCCTGGCCGATCGTGAAGTGGATGCGCGAAGCCAAGGTGGAAGAAGACGCCGAAGCCGCATAAGCTTCCTCTCTGCGGGCCGTCCGGCCGGACGTCCGCCCGTACACAACACTGGGCGCTTCGGCGCCCAGTTTGCTTTTACGCGCTCATTTTGCAGTTCATGTCGCCAAAAATGCATTTCGTCGCAAGCCCGTAGTGTTGGACGGTGGCCTTATCTATAGTTCACTCAACGAAACACAAAACGCATCACCAAGCAGCACTAACCTGACACTGAACGGAGCTTAAAATGAACATCGCTAAAAACATGGAAATCATCTTCCTGAGTGCAGTTGCCCTGATCGCCGCTACCGGCTTCGCAACCGCCGCAGTCCCTGCCAAACACATTGCTGAACCTGCAGCGATCGTGGCAAAAGCAGACGCCAAGATGCCAGTCGTCGTCGTCAGCGCCAAGCGCCTGACCGCGGCTGAAAAAGCAGCCCTGTAATCACCAGCACAAACAACACGGAGCCACAGAGATGAAAAAGTTCTTCAGCATGACGATGTTCGCCGCAGCCGCCCTGTTCACCAGCGCCGCCCACGCAGATGACTACGTCAGCGAAACCCGCAGCATCGATGGGCGTGCCGTGAAAGTTGTGCTGGATGGTGTGATCAGCCTGAAGCTGAAGCAAGGACCGGCTTCCCTGGTCGTCTCCGGCGACAAGCGCTACCTGCCGAAAGTGACGGTGACGCAAAGCGGCGACACGCTGCGCATCGGCACCGACCTGAATGGCGTGCACATGGACAATCCGCGACTCAGCGCAGAACTGAGCCTGCCGCAAGTGCGTGAGCTGGTCTCCGCAGGCGTAGGCTCCGCAGAGATGAATGGCTTCACCGGCGATTCGATGCGCCTCTCTCTGGAAGGTGCAGGCGCTGTGAAAATGAATTCGCAATACCGCAAAGTCGAAGCGCGACTGACCGGCGTTGGCAGCATGAATGTCAATGCGGGCAATGCGGAAGATGTCGACCTGAACTTGCGCGGCGCCGGACAGATTACGATTGCCGGCCAGAGCAAAAACCTACATGCGCTGCTGGGCGGTATTGGCAGCCTGGATGCGAAGCAGCTGCAATCCGAAAGTCTCGATGCCGAGATGACGGGCCTGGGCAGCGCGACCTTCTACGCCAAGAATTCCGCCAACCTGCGCCTGAGCGGCATGGGTTCGGCAACCGTCTACGGCAAACCAGCCACCCGCAACTCGACCGCGCGCGGTCTGGGTAGCGTCGCCTGGAATTGACTGTTCTTCTCCACCACTCTTGACTCAGTCAAAGAGTTTGCCGCCTACACCCGTAGGCGGCTTTTTTCTTATATCGCGTCCCAAAATCAATCGCATATCCGGCGCGCCGGGACGCGTTCCATCCAACTCCGCCACTACCGCCAGCACGCCAATGCGGCGCGCCAGGATTTGCGCCTGTTCGCCGCTGCCGCGATATTGAATGCGCGTAGCCGGCACATTGAACGGCTTCGTGTTCGACAAGCGGATCACTTGCAGCTGCTGGCTCCGTAACGAGCGCCCCCATGCGGCGGCCAGTCCACGTACACCATTGCCGTTGCTGATCTCCAGCCGCACCGCCGTTGGATGCGGCACGCTCGTGCGGCGCAGTTCGAACAGCGCAGGACCGATCTCGCGCAGCTCCGTGCGTGGCATGCCGGGCGCCGCCTCGGCCAGTGCACCGCGCAGCACAGCGTAATCGTCCCGCACGCTGTGACTGCGCAGGGTGCGCGCCTGCAGCAGCATGCGCTGCGCACGTTCATCGTCGCCAAGTACCATCAGCATTTCGCCGAGCCGCTGCCAGGCCTGGGCATCGCCAGGATCGGCCAGCACTGCGTGCTCCAGCGGTGACACGGCATCTGGCTGYGGCGCGGGTGCCGGCAGCGGCGCTTGCGTGGCAGTGCACGCAACCAGCATGCCGGCGCCGGAAAGGAATGAAAGCGCGCGCATGAGTCCCTCCTTCAGTGGCCCACAGCGCCCAGCATCCTGCTAATCTGAAT
>NZ_JBFRDW010000358.1:0-6101 GCF_052113985.1 Pseudoduganella sp. RAF53_2
TGTCATGCGCGCCGCCCACGCCCGCGCCGCCAGCCTCCGCCGCGGCGATCCGCTCGCGCGTGTCATGTGCGCCGCCCGCGCCCGCGTCGCCAGCCTCTGATGCGGCGGTTCGCACGCGCGTGTTATGTGCGCCGCCCAGGCCGGCACCCGTGCCGTTGCCGCTCGTACTGGTGCGTCCGGCTGTCATGCGCGCCGCCCACGCCCGCGCCGCCAGCCTCCGCCGCGGCGATCCGCTCGCGCGTGTCATGTGCGCCGCCCGCGCCCGCGTCGCCAGCCTCTGATGCGGCGGTTCGCACGCGCGTGTTATGTGCGCCGCCCAGGCCGGCACCCGTGCCGTTGCCGCTCGTACTGGTGCGTCCGGCGGCGGCGTCGGCCCTCGCGCTTCCGGTGTCGGCCGCGCTGGAGTGCACGGGGGCATCGTGCGTGGCGCTCGCGCTGCCTGTATATATGTGGTCGAAGTCGTAGCCGCCGTCCGGATCGGCGGCGCGCAGGGATGCCAGCGCGTCGGCGGTGGAGACGCTTTCCGGCACGCGGAACGTCAGGACCGGCTGATCCAGCACGTCCTGCTGGCCGGCCAGCTCCAGGCCGGCCGCGCGGGCGGCGGCCAGGCCGGCGGACGAGGGCGCCCATGCCACGATCACGCGGCGGACAACTGGAAACCCGCGCGGATCTGCTTCCAGCACGTCAGGATGGCGGCGCAAGAGGTCGGCGGCCTGGGTCAGGCGCAGCTGGTCGAGGCGGATGCGGTCCGTCAGGTCGGACGTATTTAATAAGCGTTCGCGAAGCAGGGAGGTATCCAGCGGTCCGACCCGCCCCGGCAGCGGCAGGCCGGGCAAATGCAGCTGGGCGGACGCCTCGCCGCCGGCCAATGCCAGAAGCAAAACGGCGGCGCGGCAGCATGTACGCAACAGGATACAAGTCGGGCGCAAGAGGATCATGGGCGAATGATAATATAGCTAACAGAGATCTTATCGGTACAAACGTACGGCGCCGGGAAGAAAATCCCTGGCCGGATCGTTATCCAAGCATGGACGACACCACCGCATTGCATGAGGAGATCGCCGCACTGCTGCCACGCTTGCGGCGTTTTGCCCGTACTGTTACCTGGAACCGCGAGGATGCGGACGACCTGGTCCAGTTGGCCGTGGAGCGCGCCATTCTGCACAGCGGGCAGTGGCAAGCCGGCACCCGCCTGGACAGCTGGCTGTTCCGCATCATCAAAAATGCCTGGATCGACGAAGTGCGTGCCCGCACCCGGCGCAGCGAGATTTTTGCGCCGGAAGAAGAAGGCGAACATATAGGCGACAACTATGCCGAAGCGCACCAGCAGCGCATGGCGGTGCAAAAAGCCGTCAGCCTGCTGAGCGACGAACATCGCCTGGTCGTAGGTCTGGTGCTGGTGGACGGTCTGCCCTATAAAGAAGCTGCGGAGGTACTGGAAATCCCGATCGGCACCCTGACCAGCCGGTTGGCGCGCGCACGCGCCGCCCTGCAAGAGTTATTATCGGAGCAAGCGAGGACCGTGATATGAGTTTTTCCGATGAAATCCTGATGGCCTATGCCGACGGCGAGCTGGATGAAGCGACCCGCCGCGCGCTGGAGGAGGCCATGCGCAAAGACGCCAGCCTGGCGCGCCGCGTGGCGCAGCACAAGGCGTTGCGCACCAACGTTTTTGCCGCCTATGCGCCGGTCGCGGAAGAGGCGGTGCCGCCGCGCCTGGTGCGTCCGCTGCGCCAGGCCACGGTGGTCAGCCTGGATTCCGTCCGCGCCAAACGCGAAGCGGAGCATCAGGCGGCGCGCAAGGCGCGCCAGAAACGGCGCTGGTCCTGGCCGGAATGGGGCGCGCTGGCCGCCATGCTGGTAGTTGGCGTGGTGGCGGGCAAATTCGGCCTCTCCGCCTGGCAGCTCGACAATTCGCGCGCCGGGGARACCATCGCCAGCCGCGATGGCAGTTTAAGCGCGCAGGGCCGCCTGGCTACGGCGCTGGACAATCAGCTGACCAGTGCCGGTGCTGCCGGACCRGTGAAGATTGGCCTGAGTTTTGTCGCGCAGGATGGCGGTTACTGCCGCAGTTTTATTACCGGGAATGGCGGACAGGAGCTGTCCGGACTGGCCTGCAAGGCCAATGGCGAATGGCGGATTCCCATTCTGGTGCAGAACAATCGCGCACCGGCGCAGGGACCTTACCGCCTTGCAGCGGCTGAGATGCCGACACCGGTGCTGGAAGCCATCGACCAGCGCATCAATGGGGCTGCGCTGGATGGCAAGGGCGAAACGGACGCCATCCAGAAAGGATGGCAGAAGTAATTAAACGCCCAGCAGTTCCACGTCGAAGATCAGCGTGGCGTTTGGCGGAATCACGCCGCCGGCGCCGCGCGAGCCGTAGCCCAGGTCCGCCGGGATGATCAGCTGGCGGGTGCCGCCCACTTTCATGCCTTGCACGCCTTCGTCCCAGCCGCGAATGACCATGCCGGCGCCCAGTGCGAACTCGAACGGATCGTTGCGGTCCTTGCTCGAATCGAATTTCGAACCTTTGCTGCCGTCGTCGTTGCGCAGCCAGCCGGTGTAATGCACGGTGACGTTCTGGCCTGCCTTGGCTTCAGCGCCGTCGCCGGCCTTGATATCGTCGTACTGCAGACCGGATGGGGTGGTGATAATCGCCATGATTTTTCCTTTTCCTTATCAAATATGGACAACTTAGAGGGTGATTGTAGCTTAAATGCCCCTTAAAACTGGTCGGTAATATCAATGCAGACGGGGTTTGACCGTAAAATATGGTTTTGCATCTCGAGCGAGCTTTTCATGTTCCGCAGTATCCGTCGCGCAGCCCTTTCCTTTGCACTATTGGCAGGTTTCACCGCCGCCCACGCTAACGTCGTTGTGGTGCTTAACTCCCGGGATGCTACGGTCCAGCTGCTCGATCAGGCCACCTACACCAGCCTGCAGACTTTCGCCGTCGGCAAAGAGCCGCACCACCTGATGGCGACCCCGGACAATAAGTCCCTGATCGTCGCCAGCTCGGTCGGCAACGAACTGGTATTCCTGGACCCGAAAACCGGCCAGGTACAGAAGCACGTCAAGGACATCCTCGACCCTTACCAGATCGGCTTCTCGCCGGACCAGAAATGGTTCGTGGTGACTTCCCTGCGTCTGGACCGCGTCGACGTCTACAGCTACGACGGCAAGGACTTCAAGCTGGCCAAGCGCATCCCGATGGCCWAGCTGCCGAGCCATATCGCTTTCGATGCCAAGAGCACCACCGCTTTCATCACCCAGCAGGGCAGTGACCAGATCAGCGCCATCGACCTGAAAACCCAGGCCATCAAATGGACTATGCCAGTCGGCAAACTGCCGGCCGGTATCACCATGACCCCGGACGACAAGTACCTGATGGTCGGCATCATGGGCAGCGATTACGTGGAAGTGATCGACTGGCGCACCCAGAAGTCGGTCAAGCAGATCAAGGCTGGCGCTGGTACGCACAATTTCCGTGCACAGGGCGATAACCGTATCACTTATGTGTCGAACCGCGTGTCGAACACCATCAACATCATCGACCAGAAGACGCTGGAAAACATCGGCACCATCAATGTGCCGGGCGGTCCGGATTGCATGGAAATCACGGAAGACGGCAAAACCATGTGGGTGACCCTGCGCTGGATTAAGAAAGTCGCCGTGATTGACCTGCCGAGCCGCAAAGTGGTGAAGATGATCCCGGTCGGCCGCTCGCCGCACGGCGTGTTCTTCGCCAATTCCTCGGCGCGCATGTAAAAGATGAAGCGGCTCGCAATCTGCATCGCCGCTGCGTCCGCATTGGCGTCCGCAGCAGCCGCGCCGGCACCGGCAGCGTGCCACGGCACGATCTATCTGACTTTTGACACCGGTAGCCAGTCCCAGGCCGAATTGATTGCGGACGTGCTGAAGCGCCAGAACGTCCGCGCCACCTTCTTCCTGGCGAACGAAAAAACTGTGCGCGGCGATTATTCGCTGGACCCGTCCTGGGCCGGCTTCTGGAAGGCGCGCGTGGCGGAAGGCCATGCTTTTGGTTCTCATACCTTCGATCACGTCTATTACCTGCGCGACGCGGCCAACGGCAAGATCGCCGTCAAGCCGCAGTTCGGCGCCCACGGTGGCAAGGCGCAGGAGTGGACAGCTCAGCAATACTGCGAAGAGATCCGCCGCAGCGACCAGCGTTTCCAGGAGCTGACCGGCCACAAGATGGACCCGTTCTGGCGCGCGCCGGGCGGCAAAGTTTCGCCGCGGACTCTGGCGGCGGGCAAGGCTTGCGGTTATGCCCACGTGGGCTGGGCCAAAGCCGGTTTCTCGGGCGATGAGCTGTCGAGCGAAGCCTATCCGAATGCGGTATTGTTAAAGAAAGCGCTGGACGGCCTGCACGACGGCGATATTTTCATGGCCCATATGGGCATCTGGTCGCGCAAGGACCCGTGGGCACCGGCCAATCTGGAGCCGCTGATCACGGGTCTGAAGCAGAAGGGCTTCTGCTTCGCCACGCTGCGCGAACATCCTGACTATCAAGTGAAGCAATGATTCAACTATTGGCAGACTGGCTGGGACAGGCCCAGGGCTGGTTGTTCCAGACGGTGATTGAGCCCGTCCTGTATTACGCCGGCATGGGCGACGTGGTGGAAGACGCCTTCGAAGGCACGGAATGGTTCCTGATCGGCCTGTGCGAACTGTTTCTGATTTTCCTGGTGCTGCGCCCGATGGAATCCCTGATTCCGGCCCAGCCCATCACCGACAAGCGCGCGCGCTGGAACGACTTTATTTACACGGTGCTGCAGCGTATCGGCCTGTTCCCGGTGCTGATCTTCTTCACGCTGGACCCGGTGATGGACGCCATCGCCGGCCAGTTGCGCATGGATGGGGTACGTCCCTTTAATCTGGAAAACCTGGCGCCGGGCATGAGCCCGCTGGCCAGTTTCGCCATCTATTTCGTGGTGTTCGATTTCGTCGATTACTGGTTCCACCGCGCCCAGCATCAGTTCAACTGGTGGTGGGGCTTGCACAGCCTGCATCACAGCCAGCAAAACATGAATCTGTGGAGCGACGACCGCAACCACTTACTGGACGACCTGCTGCATGACACCGTGATTGCCGTGGTGGCGCTGGCCATCGGCGTGCAGCCTGCGCAATACGTGCTGCTGGTGTCGCTATCGCGCATCCTGCAAAGCCTCCAGCATGCCAATGTGCGCATCCATTTCGGCGCCATCGGTGAACGGCTGCTGGTGTCGCCACGCTTCCACCGCATGCACCACGCCATCGGCGTCGGCCACGAATCGAAAGGCAAGGGCACGCTGGGTGGCTGCAACTTCGGCGTACTGCTGCCAATCTGGGACATCATCTTCCGCACCGCGAACTTCACGCCGCGCTTTGAAACGACCGGCGTGCGCGATCAGCTGCCGGGCACAGCGCCTGATGGCACCGTCATCCCCGGTCGCGATTACGGCCGCGGCTTCTGGGCTCAGCAGTGGCTGGGACTGAAGCGCATGGTGGAATACGCCGGAAAGAAAAGCGTCTGATGCTGGCGGTCCTGAACGCCTACGGGCGCGCCCTGCTGTCTCAGTTCCACGGCAAGATGCTATTGCTGAGCATTGCGCCTTTCCTGCTGTCGGCCGCCTTGTGGGCGCTGCTGCTCTGGCTTGGCCTGCAGCCGATGCTGGACTGGATGCACACCCAGTACGTGGATTACGAATTATTCCGCTCCACCGGTGAATGGCTGGAAAAACTGGGCCTCGACACGCTGCGCGCGGTGATCGTGCCGCTGGTGGCGCTGCTCCTGCTGCTGCCGCTGATGATCATCACGRCCCTGGTCTTTATCGGCGTGGCCGCCATGCCGTTCATCGTGCCCCACGTAGGCGGCCGCCATTTCCCGCAGCTGGAAAAGAAGCGCGGCGGCTCGTTGCTGGGCAGCGTGGGACAAGCCCTGGCCGCAGGCATTATCTTTGTCGTGTGCTGGCTGTGCATTCTGCCGCTGTATATCTTCCCGCCGCTGGCCGGCATCGCAACCGTGCTGCTGTGGGGCTGGCTGACCAGCCGCGTGATGAGCTACGACGCGCTGGCCGACTACGCCAGCGCTGAAG
>NZ_JBFRDW010000359.1:0-6100 GCF_052113985.1 Pseudoduganella sp. RAF53_2
GGCCTTGGTCGAGTCGACTTGCTGGTCCTTGCGAACGCCGTGGGAAATGAAGTTCACCACGTCCAGGCGGGTGACGCCCTGCTGGTGCAGGTAGTAAACAGCGTGCGAATCCTTTTCGCCAAAGATGGCGACCAGCACGTTCGCGCCCGTAACCTCTTTTTTACCGTTCGAGGCAGACTGTACGTGCATGATGGCGCGCTGGATCACGCGCTGGAATCCGAGCGTTGGCTGGGTATCCACCTCGCCAGTGCCGGGCACGGTCGGGGTGTTATCGCCGATAAAGTTGGTCAGAGTCTTGCGCAGGTCCTCAATATTGACCGCGCAGGCACGCAGCACTTCAGCGGCCGACGGATTGTCCAACAGCGCCAGCAGCAGGTGTTCCACCGTAATGAATTCGTGCCGTGCCTGCCGGGCCTCGACAAACGCCATGTGCAAACTTACTTCCAATTCCTGCGCAATCATACTTCCTCCATCACACATTGCAGGGGATGCCCCGCCTTGCGTGCATGCGTTAAAACAAACTCCACTTTGGTTGAAGCTATATCTTTAGAGAAAACGCCGCACACACCTTTGCCATAGCGATGGACACTCAGCATAATTTGCGTGGCCGTTTCACGGTCCTTATTGAAATACTCCTGGATGATCGCCACCACAAATTCCATGGGGGTGTAGTCGTCATTCAGCAACGCCACCTGGTACATTGGGGGCGGTTTTAGCGCTTGGCGCTCCAGGACGGTTTCTGTGTCTTGCTTGGTTGCCATACGCTTATATTCTAATGCTTTCAGGGTAGATGCAACGCCCATTTAGCAGCGCGTTTCCGTTTCTACTCATCTTACGCGCTTTCGGGTTTTGACGCAGATGGTGTCTTGCTCGCCAAAATCAAGAGTTGCGAAAATAGCTGTTGCAAAAATCTTACGATGTGCTAGTGAAACCGCTTGACATTAAAAATTGTTACGCCAACAATGCGATATCGACTTTGTGCAGAAATGTACACGTTGGTAAGAAGTGAGTTGTCGAGGAGGGGGCAGGAAGCTTCTTGCTTTTATGGCTCGTGTGATTCGTTTTTAATTGAAAGTTTTTTTTATGGCAACTGGTACCGTTAAGTGGTTCAATGACTCCAAGGGTTTCGGCTTCATCACTCCTGATGATGGCGGCGAGGATTTGTTCGCACACTTTTCCGCGATCAACATGAACGGCTTCAAGACCCTGAAAGAAGGTCAGAAAGTGCAGTTCGAAGTCACGCAAGGCCCTAAAGGCAAGCAAGCTTCCAACATCCAGGCTTCCTGATCTCAGCCTCGGACTCAAAAAGCCCCGCCCTGCGGGGTTTTTTTTCGTCCGCAGCGGGAACCGGAGCGCACCATGCCACACGACCCGCTTGAACGCCCCTCCTCGCCTCCCGAGGACAGCATCGAACAGCTTTCCTGCCAGCCCCAGCTCCAGCTGCGGCAGCGCATGGACGAAGGCTTCGCCGCCCAACGCGAACGCCATGATGCGCTCGCAGTTCAACACCAGACACTTGCAACGCGCCTCGAAAGGCTTGAGCCCGCTTTCCGATGGCAGATCGGATTGCTGATGTCGGTTCTGGTGGCAGTCCTGGGCGTCATAGCCAGGCAGATGTAAAAAGCCCCGCGTCCTTGCGGAGCGCGGGGCTGGCGGCGCGCTAAGCGCGGCTCATTACATATTCTCGATCATCACCTGGCCAAAGCCCGAGCACGACACCTGGGTGGCGCCTTCCATCAGGCGCGCGAAGTCGTAGGTGACCTTCTTCGAGGTGATGGACTTCTCCATGGAAGAAATGATCAGATCAGCCGCCTCGGTCCAGCCCATATGGCGCAGCATCATTTCCGCGGACAGGATCAGCGAACCCGGGTTCACGTAATCCTTGCCGGCATACTTCGGCGCGGTGCCGTGAGTGGCTTCGAACATGGCCACGGAATCGGACATATTGGCGCCCGGCGCAATGCCGATACCGCCCACCTGGGCCGCCAGTGCGTCGGAGATATAGTCGCCGTTCAGGTTCAGGGTGGCGATCACGGAGTATTCCGCCGGACGCAGCAGGATCTGCTGCAGGAAGGCGTCCGCGATCGAATCCTTGATGGTGATCTCGCGGCCGGTCTTCGGATTCTTGAACTTGCACCATGGGCCGCCGTCGATCAGCTCGGCGCCGAATTCCTTCTGTGCCAGCGCGTAAGCCCAGTCACGGAAGCCGCCTTCGGTGTACTTCATGATATTGCCCTTGTGGACAATGGTCACCGACGGCTTGTCGTTGTCGATCGCGTACTGGATCGCCTTGCGCACCAGGCGCTCGGTGCCTTCGCGCGAAACCGGCTTCACGCCGATGCCCGAAGTTTCAGGGAAGCGGATCTTCTTCACGCCCATTTCCTTGACCAGGAAATCGATCACTTTCTTGGCGCCATCGGAGCCTTCGGCCCACTCGATACCCGCGTAGATGTCTTCCGAGTTCTCGCGGAAAATGACCATATCGGTCTTCTCCGGCTCGCGTACCGGCGAAGGCACGCCCTTGAAGTAGCGCACCGGACGCAGACAGACATACAGGTCCAGCTCCTGGCGCAGGGCCACGTTCAGGGAACGAATGCCGCCGCCGACCGGAGTGGTCAGAGGACCTTTGATGGAGACCACATAATCCTTCAGTACCTGCAGCGTCTCTTCCGGCAGCCACACATCCGGGCCGTACACGGTAGTCGACTTCTCGCCCGCGAAGATTTCCATCCAGCTGATCTTGCGCTTGCCGCCGTAAGCCTTGGCCACGGCTGCATCCACCACCTTGATCATCACCGGCGTGATGTCAACACCAGTACCGTCACCTTCCAGGTAAGGAATAATCGGGGCATCCGGCACATTCAGGGTGAAGTCGGCGTTGACGGTGATCTTCTGGCCGTCGGCGGGTACTTTGATATGTTGGTACATCGTGTTCTCCGGGTTGGGGTTCTTCGCCTCAAGTCTTCTATAAAACATAAGACACTAGCTTGCCACATTATGCACGAGTATTTTGGTTGGCGCTACAATCGCGCCATGCCACTCATATTATTCAATAAACCATTCAACGTGTTGTGCCAGTTCTCCCCATCCGGCGAGAAGGAAACCCTGGCGAACTACATCGATATCCCGAAGATTTACCCCGCAGGCCGCCTCGACTATGACAGCGAAGGCCTGATGCTGCTCACCGATGACGGCAAGCTCCAGCACAGGATTGCCCACCCGGACCGCAAGGAAGCCAAGACCTATTTAGTGCAGGTGGACGGCATTCCCACGCCGGAAGCATTAGCCAGACTGCAAGCCCCACTGGACCTGGGCGACTTCACCACCCTGCCCTGCAAGGCGGTGCGCATCGCCGATCCRGAATGGCTGTGGCCGCGCAATCCGCCGATCCGCGTGCGCGCCGACAAGCCGACCACCTGGCTGGCGATCACTTTGCAGGAAGGCAAGAATCGCCAGGTGCGGCGCATGACGGCCGCCGTCGGCCTGCCGACCCTGCGCCTGGTGCGCGCCTCCATCGGCGGCATCTCGCTGTCCAGCCATCCCTTGCTGCCGGGCGAATGGCGCGAAGTGTCCCCGGACGACCTGAAACCAAATTGATCAAAGCGAAAAACCCGCTATGGCGCAACGCCATGCGGGTTATTCGGTACACCAGTTTGGCAGCTATCGCTGCCGCACACGAACTTAGGCGGACAGTGCCTTCAGGGCAGCTGCCAGACGGCTCTTGTGACGAGCAGCCTTGTTCTTGTGGATGATTTTCTTGTCAGCGATCGAGTCGATGGTCGACACGGAGGACTGGAAGATTTGGGTAGCAGCGGCTTTGTCGCCAGCCTGGATTGCCTTACGCACAGCCTTGATAGCGGTGCGCAGAGTGGAACGCTGCGAAGAGTTGTGAGCGTTTGCCTTAACAGCTTGACGAGCACGTTTGCGTGCTTGTGCGGTATTTGCCATGAGAAATCCTAATTCGTTGTCAAAGTTCGTTCGCAAACAATAGTTTGCCAAACCGGTGTTTTCAGAGCCGGCGGAACCTCTTGCCTGCCTTACTGAATTCTGTACAGCCTTAAATTATAGCGGGAATTTGCCGCCAGGGCAATTCCAAATGTCGAGTCGTTGCAGGTTTCGCTATAATCGCAGCCCATGAATCTGCTAAAGACCCTCGCCGCCATCTCCAGCATGACGATGCTGTCCCGTATCACCGGCCTGCTGCGCGACACGCTGTTCGCCCGCGCTTATGGCGCCGGCGCCTATACGGATGCGTTCAACGTTGCATTCCGCATTCCGAACCTGCTGCGGCGGCTGTTTGCCGAGGGCGCGTTCTCGCAAGCCTTCGTGCCTATTTTAGCCGAATATAAAAATGTTAAAGGCCAGGAGGCGGCCAAGACCCTGGTCGACCACGTCGCCAACTCCCTGGTATGGGCAACGGTGATCGTCAGCGCCATCGGCGTGATTGGCGCGCCGGTCTTTGTGTTCCTGATCGCGTCCGGCCTGTCCAAGGGCACGGCCTTCGATGATGCGGTGTGGATGACGCGCATTATGTTCCCGTACATTGCCTGCATGTCCTTCGTGGCGCTGGCGGGCGGCGTGCTGAATACCTGGCGCGAGTTCAAGATTCCTGCCTTTACGCCCGTGCTGCTGAATATCGCGCTGATCGCAGGCATCCTGTTCCTGGCGCCTTTCATGGAGCAGCCGGTGTACGCGCAGGCGATCGCCGTGATGGTGGGCGGCATTTTGCAGGTGGCAATCCAGTTCCCGGCCCTGGTGCGCGTGGGCATGCTGCCCAAGCTGTCCTGGAATCCGGCATGGGGGCTGAGCGATCCGGGCGTGCGCCGCGTGCTGAAGAAAATGGGACCGGCCGTGTTTGCCGTGTCGGCGGCGCAGATCAGCCTGATGATCAATACCACCATCGCGTCGTATCTGCCAGAGGGCAGCATCTCCTGGCTGACTTATGCCGACCGCCTGATGGAATTCCCTAACGCCCTGCTGGGCGTGGCGCTCGGCACTATCCTGCTGCCAAGCCTGTCGAAAGCCAATGTGGAAGGCGACCATGCGGAATACTCGTCCCTGCTGGACTGGGGCTTGCGCCTGACCTTCCTGCTGGTGCTGCCTGCCGCCGTTGGCATGGCGGTGATCGCCCTGCCGCTGATCGCCACCCTCTTCCACTACGGCCAGTTCAGCGATGAAGCGGCCCGCATGTCGGCCCAGCCGCTGATGGCGTATGCCGCCGGGCTGACCGGCATCATCCTGGTGAAGACGCTGGCGCCGGCCTTCTACGCCCAGCAGAACATCCGTACGCCGGTGCGCATTGCGATTGGCGTGCTGATTGCGACGCAGCTGATGAACGCGATCTTTGTCCCCTTCATCAAGGTGKCAGGACTGGCGCTGTCGATTGGCCTGGGCGCCACGCTGAATGCGATCTTCCTCTATCGCGGCCTGCGCAAACGCGACATCTACAAGCCCGCGCCGGGCTGGCCGAAGTTCTTTATGAAGCTGCTGTTCGCGGTAGCGGTGATGGGCTTGGTCGCCTGGCTCGGCGCGTCCCAATTTGACTGGATCGCCATGCGCGCACATCCCTTTTTACGCGCTGGCGCCTTGGTATTAGTGATTGCCGTAAGTGGCTTAGTCTATTTCAGTATTCTGTTTATGCTTGGCTTCCGCCTGCGCGATTTTAAGCGCCGCGCGAAGTAGATTTACGACGGCGGGCCACTGCGCCCACCAGGCCCAGACCGGCCAGCAGCATGCCATAGGTTGCTGGTTCCGGTACAGGCGACACCGTCACTTCACCGCTATAGGTTGCACCCGAGAATGCGGTGCCATGCAGCTCCAGCGTGAACGGGGACGCGCCGGTATATTCCACACCAAAGAAGCGATACTTGCCGAACGAGTAGGCAGAACCGGTCTGGCCGTTCAGGTTGGTCAGAGCGCCGTCGAAGCTGACGTTCTGGCCGCTCAGGGTCAGTACGRAATCATAAGTACCCGGATTCAGACCGGTGAACGTAATCACGTCCATACCGCCCGACAGGATGCCGTCACTGCCGCTGGTGACGCCGATAAAGTGGTTATCGGTATCCAGGACTGGCGTGGTGGTGATTGCCACACTCTGGTC
>NZ_JBFRDW010000360.1:0-6077 GCF_052113985.1 Pseudoduganella sp. RAF53_2
TCATCATACTCGGCATGGCTACGGTCGAGCAACGTTGCAGGATTGTAATCCGGATCACCGTTGAGCTGCACGATGCGTTCCGCGATCCAGTCCGCATGCTCCTGTTCCTGGGTGGCGTGCTCCAGGAACTCAGCCTTGATGGCGGCGTTCTGCAGGCCGGTTACGGTGTAGTAGTGACGCTTGTAGCGGTTGATGCAGACCAGTTCAGTGGCCAGCGCTTCGTTCAGCATTTTCAGTACGGCAGTACGGTCGCCTTTATAGCCGACGGTCACGGGACCGTCGGCCAGATTGGCGGCTGCCGCGCGCACGGCAGCCTTATCGATGCCGCGCGGGGTTTGATTCATATCAGCCATGGGGTTCTTCCTTCAGATCAGGTTAGCGGCGCGTGATGGGAGGACGGCCGGCCTCGGAAAGCACGATCTCCACACGGCGGTTCAGCTGGCGATCGCTGGCCGTTGCATTGCTGGCCACCGGATACGCTTCGCCATAGCCGCGCGTGTCGATGCGCGAACGGTCCACGCCCATCTGCGACAGGGCCATACGCACGGACTCGGCGCGGCGCTGCGACAATTCGAGGTTGTGGGATGCGGTACCGGTGCTGTCGGTGAAGCCTTCAATCAGCACCGAGCGGTCCGGGTTATTTCGCAACACATCGGCCAGGCGCTGCGCGGTCTGCATGCCTTGCGCGGTCAGCATGGCCTGGTCGGTGTTGAACAGCACGTCGCCAAAGGTGATGACGATGCCACGCTCAGTCTGCTTGGCCTGCAAGTCGGCCAGCTGCTGCGCCAGATTATTGGCACGCTGTTCGGCATTGGCCGCCTGGCTCTGCGCCGCATTGGCCGCAGCGGCAGCTTCGTCAGCCTGGCGCTTGGCCGCGTCGGCTTCGGCGGTACGGGCTTCCAGGCGCAGCTGGTCACGCTGCTGGGCCGCATTGGCGACCTGCGCTTCCGCAGCCTTGGCGCGCGCGATTTCCTGCGCGCTGGCGACCTTCTGCTTGGCGACATAGGCCAGCTTGTCGATTTCCTCCAGGCTCTTGTTCTGCGCCGCGGCAGTGTTGGCCTGGTCCAGCGAACGGGTGGCGGAAGCCATTTCCATCGAAGCGTATTTCGCCACATTCGGATYGGCCTGCGCCATCGCATAGTCGCTGCGGGCCTGCTCGAGCGTGCTGGTGGTGGTTGGCGCGGTGCTGCAGGCGGACAGCGCAAAGGCCAGCGCCAGCAGCATGGGCTTGATGATGTGCTTGCTCATGATGATCTCCTTTCGCTTATCGGTTCACGCTGTTGGCGCGGTCCAGTTCTTCGCGCAGCACGCGAATGTCTTCCTGCAGCGCATTGGCGGCCTCGGTGGCCTTGGCGCTATTGGCCTTGCTTTGTGCCAGCTTGGCGTCGGCCTGAGCCTGCTGGGCCAGATCCTGCGCCGTGCGGTAGTCCTTGGCCGCCAGCGCCTGGTTGGCGCGCAACATCTTGTCGCGCGCGGCCGCCATTTCCGCCGGAGCCAGTTCGGGAGCGCCTGCCGAGGCGGCATTTGCCACAGCCTCTTTCGACACAGCCACATCGGCCGTTGCAGGCGCCTTCATGCTGCTGCAGGCGCTCAGCGCGACCACGCACAATGCGCACAGCAGGAATTGCACTCGATACAAAGAATCCATGATGGTCACTCCTTGTTGATTTTGCTGTAAGGGAGGTTATATAAGCTGCCGCGCTAGGCTTCAGTACGTTCCCGCACATAGACCCGGCATGTGCGCGAGCGAACAGTCAGCCGCGCCGGCGCCGTGCTAGGGTTGCCTTATCCCGTGCTGCCCAACAGAAAGGCCGATGTATGCCCATGCCACGCCGCACCAAGATCGCGCTCGCCGTCGGCGGGACCGTGGTCGCCATCCCCCTTATCGCCGTGGTGGTTCTGCTCAACTACGACTGGAACCATGCCCGTCCCTGGCTGAATGCAAAGGCCACCGAAGCCTTGCACCGTCCCGTCGCGATTCGCGGCGACCTCACGCTGAGCTGGCAGAAGCAGCCGGTGGCCCCGTCCGAGCGCACCTGGCGCGACTGGATTCCCTGGCCGCATTTACAGGCGCGCGATGTTCATATGGGCAATCCGCCCAATATGACGCAGGGCGATATGGCGGCGGCCAAGTCGCTGTCCTTCTCGCTCAATCCCTTCTCCCTGCTGCACAAGGAGATTGCCATTCCCGAGCTGCGCTTCGAATCGCCCCACGTCGAGCTGCTGCGCACGGACGCCACCACCAACAACTGGACCTTCGTCAAGAATCCGCCATCGAAATGGAAGATGGATCTCGACCGCGTGGTCTTCACGCAAGGCGTGGTGCACCTGGCGGACGAAGTCGAAAAAATCGATGCCACGGCCGAACTCGACACGCTGGCCAACGATCCCAAGTACAGCATCGGCTGGAAGCTGAGCGGCAACTGGAACAAGCAGACCATCACCGGCCACGGCAAGACCGGCGCCGTGCTGGCCTTGCAGGACTCCAGCCTGCCCTTCCCCGTGCAAGGCGACATCAAGGCCGGGCTGATCAACGTGGCGGCGGAAGGCACGCTGAAGAATCCCGTGCACCTGGCGGCCGTCGATATGCATCTGAAGGTGGGCGGCGCTTCGATGGCGCGGCTGTATCCCTTCACCGGCCTGGTGCTGCCCGAAACGCCGGCCTTTACCACCCAGGGCCACCTGCTCGGCAACCTGGCCAAGGGCGAAGCCAAATGGTCGTATGAAGACTTCACCGGCCGCGTCGGCGATAGCGACATCTCCGGCAAGCTGGCTTACCAGCAAGACAAGCCGCGCGGCCTGATGACGGGCAATGTGCGCTCCAGGCTGCTGCAGTTCAAAGACCTGGGACCGCTGATTGGCGCCGACTCCAACGCCAGCAAGGAAGCGCGCGGCGTGGCGCCGAACCAGCCGAGCGACAAGCTGCTGCCGGTGGAAAAATTCAAGACCGAGCGCTGGACTGCGCTCGATGCCAACGTCACCTTCCGCGCCGAGCACATCGTGCGCACCAAGCAGCTGCCGGTCAGCAATTTGTACACCGAGTTCCACCTCAAGGATGGCGTCCTCAAACTGACGCCGCTGAACTTCGACTTCGCCGGCGGCAATCTGGCGTCCACCGTCAAACTGGACGGCAGCGGCAACAAGGTCAAGGATGCCATTGCCGCCGAATTGTCTGCCACAGGCAAGCACATCAAGCTGAAGGAACTCTTCCCGAATATGCCGCAGATCCAGGCCACGGTGGGCGAAATCAATGCAGAAGCCAAGCTCAGCGCAACGGGCAATTCGGTGGCGACCCTGATGGCCTCGTCCAATGGCGAACTGAAGGCACTCATCAATGACGGCACCATCAGCAAACTGTTGCTGGAGCAAATGGGCCTGAACATCGGCAACGTTGTGCTGGCCAAACTATTCGGCGACAAGCCGGTGCATCTCAACTGCCTGGCCGGCGATTTCGCAGTCGAGAAAGGCGTGGCGCAGACCCGTACCCTGATCATGGACACGGAAGACGCCGTGGTCCACGTGAACGGCAACGTCAACCTCGCCAGCGAAGATATCGACCTGACGCTGAAGCCGGACTCCAAAGGCTTGCGCATCGTGTCGCTGCGCTCGCCCATCTACGTCAAGGGCACGCTCAAGCATCCCGACGTATCAATCGACAAGGGCGTGCTGGCCATGCGGGCCGGCGGCGCCATCGCCCTGGCCACGCTGGCGGCGCCGGTGGCCGCTCTGGCGCCTCTGATCAGCGGCGGCAGCGAGAAGGACAATAATTGTGCCGCCCTGCTGGCCGAAGCGAAAGAAAAGCCGGTCGCCCCGCCGCCCGGCAAACCGCTGAGCTCAAAGAAGGCGATAAAGTAACAAACCGTTACAGGGTGCGATGGCGAACAGATCGTTGCACCCCGGCTCCGTAATCTGACCCCATCGACGCGACAGCGCCGTTTCAGACAAGGAGCGTGTTATGAAGACCTTGACTTCTCCAACCACTGTGTTGTCCGGCCTCGTGCTGGCAGCGCTGGTGTCTTGTGCCAGCACTGAAGTCACCCCGCCAGCTTATGTGGGCGACAACCAGCTGGTCGGCAATGTGCAAGCCGCCATGGCCCAGCAAACCGGACTGAATCCGACCGAAATCACGGTGCAGAGCATGGACGGTGAAGTAACCCTGAGCGGCTTCCTCGATAGCCCGGACCAGATCGACAAGGCCGTGGCTACCGCCCGTAGCGTCAATGGCGTCAAGGTCGTCAAGAACGAAATGCGCCTGAAGTAAAACCAACTTGCAAACAAGGAGATCATCATGAAGAAGCTTGCTATCACTCTCACTATGGCCGCCGCAGCAATGAGCCTGGGTGCCTGCTCCTCGATGTCGCAGCAGGATAAGAACACTGCCGTGGGCGCTGGTGTCGGCGCAGTGGCCGGTTCCGTGCTGTCCGGTGGTTCCGCTCTGGGTACAGTGGGTGGCGCTGCCGTGGGTGGCGTGATCGGTAACCAGGTCAACAAGCCTAGCCGTTAAAGAAATACGCTGCCCATCCCGATACTGCCGCTGTCTTTGACCAGTTCATAGCAGCGGCAGGACACCGCCTCCAGTCCCGCCGAATCCAGAATTTCAATATTGCCCCGGCTGTAGCTGATCAGTTTTTGCTGTTGCAGCGCGCTGGCCGCCTTGGTCACACCAACCCGGCGCACGCCCAGCGCATGGGCCAGAAACTCATGGGTCATGTGGAATTTTTCCGACTGCAAGCGATCGCGCGTAATCAGCAGCGAGCGCGCCAGACGGGCTTCCAGCACATGAAAGCGGCTGCAGACGGCAATCTGGATGGCCTGTGCCAGCAGCGTATCCGTATAACGGTGCAACAGATRCTGCAGCGACTCCATATGGGCAAACTCACCGCAAAAGTCGGACGCTTCCATGCGCAGGCAATGCCCGCTGCGCTGCACCAGCGCCCTCACCTGGGCTTGCTGGTGGCCGAGTGCCACCGAAGCGCCGATCATGCCTTCCCGCCCCACTGCGCCGACTTCCAAGGTCATGCGGCCGTCGGCCACGCCCAGCAAGGACACCAGAGCATCGATGGGAAAGTAAATGTGCTGAATTTGCTGGCCGGGCTCGAACAAGGCCTGGCCCACATCCACCTCGACCAGCTCGCACAAAGACTGGATATGGTCCAGATCTTCGTCCGGCAGGCTGGCCAGCAGGCGGTTGCCAGAGCGCTGCGGTGAAGGGTTGCTGCGGTGCGCAGTGTCGAGAGTCAAAGTCATCGCATAGGGCCTGATGGGTTTTAGCCGGAGCGTAGCGGCAATTATTTCCGATGTATGTACGCTGACGCACGGAAGCAGCTRGCCCAGCCGCCGACAATGAACATGTCAAAAAGAAAGGAACAGAATCATGGAACATCCCAATACTCCTGTTCGCTATACCACCCACCCGGTCCTGCTGATTGCGGCCATCGCTGTCGTGTTGTTCTGCACGGTCGGCCTGGCGGCACTCCTGGGCTGGCTGCCAAGCTCGAATGGCAGCAGCACCCCGTCCGGCCCGGCGCTGAGCGCCGTGCCGGCGGGCCAGTATTCCAACGCTCCGATGGGGCCGCCGGTCGCCGATACGCAGACCCAGATTGCCTTGCAAAAGGCGGCCCAGCCCGCGCCGCCGCGCTATGACACCAGCGGCACCACCTATGGCCAAAGCACCGGTTCCGGCTATGCTGAAGAAGAGCGCGTGGCGCAAGCCGCGCCAGCCGTCTGCCACAGCTGCGGCGTGGTGGAATCGGTAACCGGCGTAAGGCACCGTGCCCAGGGTAGCGGCCTCGGCGCCGGCGCCGGCGCCGTGGTCGGCGGCCTGCTGGGCAACCAGATCGGCGGCGGTACCGGCCGTACCCTGGCCACTGCCGCCGGCGCCGTTGGCGGCGCGGTGCTGGGCAATCAGGTGGAAGGCAATATGAAGGCCTACACCTCGTACGACGTCCGTGTGCGCATGGACGATGGCAAGTACCGCACCTTCCACACCAGCGCGGCTTCCTTCCAGGCTGGCGAACATGTGAAGGTCGTGAAGGGCGTTCTGCATCACCGATAAGTACGGCAACGTACAGATGGGA
>NZ_JBFRDW010000361.1:0-6052 GCF_052113985.1 Pseudoduganella sp. RAF53_2
CAGCACTTGTAGGATATCGCCCTTGGTGAAGGCGTCCGCCACGGTGTTCGGGATCACGTTCATCAGGAAGTCCACGGTGGACTGGTGCTTGGCCTGTTCCGTGTACTTGGCGATGGATTTCACGTCCAGGGTAGCCGGATCGGCGTTGAAACCGTGGCCAGGCTGCAGGGTGTTGGCCACGAACAGGCCAATAATCAAGGCGAAAGTCGACACGACCTCGAAGTAGAGCAGGGCTTTGCCGCCAACGCGGCCGATCTTCTTCACATCGTGCATATTGCCGATGCCGGATACCACGGTACAAAAGATCACCGGCGCGATGATCATCTTGATCAGTTTAATGAAGCCCTCACCCAGCGGCTTCATGGCCACTGCGTCGTCAGGCAGATAGATGCCGAGCAGGACGCCCATCGCAATCGCGAAGAGCACCTGCACGTACAGGATTTTGTAAAACGGCTTTTTCATGATGGACCTCTTTTCGTCTCCGATAGTCTCATCATCGCAAACGATCTGGGTTATAACCATTGTGATTATCCGCATTGTGGAAAACCACAATATAATTTAACTATGCCAATACAAGCCTATCTCGATACCACCCCCGAACTTGCCGACGGCGTGTTCGCCCACGACTCTGCTCAAATTATCGGCGACGTAAAGGTTGGCCGCAATTCCTCCATTTGGTGTAATACCGTGCTGCGCGGCGACGTGAACTCAATCACGGTCGGCGAGTGCTCCAACGTGCAGGACTTCGCCATGTGCCATGTGTCGCACAAGACGCCGGCCAAGCCGGAGGGCTCGCCTTTAAGGATTGGGAATTACGTGACCATCGGCCATTCGGTGCTGCTGCATGGCTGCACCATCGGCGACGAGTGCCTGATCGGCATGGGTTCCATCATCATGGACGATGTGGTGATCGAAAAGCACGTGATGGTCGGCGCCGGCAGCCTGGTGTCGCCGGGCAAGGTGCTGAAAAGCGGTGGCCTCTACGTCGGCCGCCCGGCCATGCGCATCCGCGAACTCACGCCGGAGGAGATTGCCTATCTCAAGTATTCTGCGGAACACTACGTTCGCGTGAAGAATAATTATCAGAAGTAATTCGCCGTCTTAAAACTGCAATTCAGCGCCCGAAGTCCGCCGTTCATCGCAGAGCGTTGGACGGCGGCGGCATCCCCGCTTTATCGTTTGGCCGAATCTTTACTTTCGGAGGGAATGTGAAAAAACTGTCGTCGGTCATTTTGGCTGCCTTGCTTTTGACTAGCTCTGCGGCATTCGCTCAGGATGCCAAAGAGGTGTCTGACGCCCGCGTGGCTGCTGAACGCTGGCTGAAGCTGATGGATTCGGAGGAGTATTCGGCAGCGTATAACAGCAGCTCGTCCGGGGTGAAGGATATGTCGAAGATGGCATGGACGATGCTCGCCACGGCCACCCATGCGCCGCTGGGCGAATTCAAATCGCGCAAGCTGAAGTCGTCCGCCGTGAAAAAGACCAAGGCGGATACTGAAGCGATTTCCTTTGAATATGAGTCCCGATACGAGAAAAGCCCTCAGGTAAAGGAAGTCGTGACTTCCACCCACGAGAAGGATGGCGTTTGGCGCGTATCGGGTTACTCGGTCAGCAATGCGGAGAAGTAGGCCTTATTCGTCGGATAGCAGCGCGTTGTAAATCAGCGCGCCGATGACTGCACCGACAATGGGGGCGACCCAGAACAGCCACAGCTGGCTCAGCGCGTCTGTCTGCGCAAACAGGGCAGGGCCGGTGCTGCGGGCCGGATTCACCGAGGTGTTCGAGACGGGGATCGAGACCAGGTGAATCAGCGTCAGGCACAGGCCGATGGCCAGCCCACCGAACCCGCCTGCTGCGCGCTTGGCTGTCGCGCCGAGAATGACGATCAGGAAGATGGCCGTCATCACCACTTCGCACACCAGTACCGACATCATGCTGAAGCCGCCGGGCGAGCTGGTGCCGTAGCCGTTCGAGGCAAATCCCGCCGTGCCGGCAAAGTCCGCTTTGCCGGAGACGATCAGATACAGAATCGCCGCGGCCGCAATTGCGCCCAGCACTTGCGAAATAATATAGCCGGGCAGCTCGGCGGCCGAGAAGCGCTTGCCGACCACGAGGCCCACGGAAACGGCAGGGTTAAAGTGTCCGCCTGAAATGGGGCCCAGCGCGTAGGCGCCCGTCACGACCGTCAATCCGAACGCCAGTGAGACACCCAGCAGGCCAATGCCCACTTGCGGAAACGCCGCCGCCAGCACAGCGCTGCCACAGCCGCCCAGCGTCAGCCAAAAAGTACCGAGAAACTCCGCCGACCATTTCTTCACGTTATTCATTTTGGACTCTTTCGCAATTATTTTATTCACCCATATGCAGGCTCGCGCCCGCTGAGCGGAGCATACCATGTTGCCAAATTAGAAAATACCTGCATTTACAAATTCGGGGTGACGACCCTCGCCGCAAGTCTCTCGCCCGTTTTGTCTCTTTTGGGGTGTGCGTTCTGTCTCTTCTTGTCTCTTTCTGTCTCTTTTTTCGGCGCCCTAAAAAGAGACAGAAAGAGACAAGAAGAGACACAATAAAACGGGTGAAAGAGACAAAACGGGCGAGAGACTTGGGAACCAATCGCTCACCTGGTGCTCTAATGGTCGAGGAGGGCATGATCATGGATAAGCCGAATCGGGATCTGGTGCCGTACGCAACGTATTCGCGGCTGTTGAAATTCTTGCACGCGTCCGACAGCCCGCTGTGCGCTTCGGAAGCGGTCACGCGCGCAGTGCAACTTTGGATCAACTCGCGGCAGCGAGTGGTTGCGCCGGTCACTGGCTATCAGTGGAAGTGCCTGTTTCTGCCGAGCGGCACGCGATTGCGCGTGCACTGCATGGGGCAGGTGTCGTATGGCGAGGTGATTGGAGACGAGCTCGTTTTCCGTGGGCGAGCCGTCTCGCCGCGGCAAATGGTGACTGCGGCTGCTGGTGAGGCGCGCAATGCCTGGCGCGATTTGTGGGTTCGCCGCCCACAGGATTGCGACTGGACGCAGGCGGATAAGCTACGGCGCGCCTTGAGCGCGGATTCGAAGGCGGCTCAGCCGTCGCCAGCCGAAGCAATTCAACTCGCGGCGCGGAGCATGAGCGAAGCGCTGCAGACGGCGCTGCTGCTGGTCGATCAGAGCCGGCGGCAGGCTGAGCGGCAGGTCGAGCGCCGGGTGGCTAAGCACCGCAGGCGCGACGACCAGCTGGAGAGTGAATGGCTGGAAGACTAGAGCCGGCCGGCCAGCCACAGGGCTACATTGCGGACGTAGTGGTGAACGGAGTTCATTGCGCCGGGCGTAGTGGCGAGACTGCTACCGGGGGCTTCGCTGACGAAGTCGGGGCAGCCCATGGCGGGGTCCCAGTTATAGTCGGCAAAGTGGTGGAAGGTCGATTGCGCGATCACGGGACCGCGGCCTTCTGCGGGTTCGACGGCAACCGCGAGGTTGAAGCGATTGCCGGTGGCTTTGCTCACGCCAGTTGCGATCACGCGGGCCCGCGGATTGTCGGGTGGGGCGCCGACGGCACCTTCATGCGGGTGGGCAGGCAGGTAGTGGATCACGCCATCTGCCGAATCGGGATCGCGCAGCACCGGATGCGCCGGGCTGGCGACCGAGATTTGCTGAGCGTCGCCATTGGCGCCGGAATGGTAGTTGGGCCAGAGGATCTGCGGCGTGCCGCGATCGTCCGGCGCGCAACGCGGGTCCTCGGCCACGCCGTCGCGGGTGTGGAATTGGTGCAGGGCGCCGACGGTGGCGATTGAACAGATCGAACAGCCAAGGTCCATATGGTCGCGCGTGACCATCAGACCGCCGCCTTTACGGTGAAAGGCCGACAGGCCTGCGCAATCGTCGGCGTGCAAGCCATTGCCGACATCAACCGCAAACAGCCGGACTTCATCGAAGTCCGAAGAAGCCAGTGTTGACAGCACCGGGTCCGGCTCGCCAACCGGACCGCGATCGCGTGCCGTTATGGTGAACAGGGGAGCACCATCAGGGCCTTCAAGGCCGGCCAGATAAGTGCGCAGCATCGAGAACCGCCCGATATGCCAGTCGTTGGGCGCGGACTCAATGGTCGTTTGCAGCAGAACTTTGATTTGCTTGCTCATCGCATCTCGGTAAGTAGGTTGGCTTGCAGGCGCAAAGCAGTGCCGCGGTTACGCGCAATGAGCGCCCTTTGAAATTATTGAGCGACCCAGCCGCCGTCCATGTTCCATGCCACGCCGCGCACTTGCTTGGCGGCGTCGCTGCATAGGAAGACGGCAAGGGCGCCCAATTCTTCCGGTGTGACGAATTCACCGGAGGGCTGCTTGTCGGCCAGCAGGGCGCGTTTGGCTTCGTCGTTGCTCAAGCCATCTTTGGCGGCGCGGGCGTCGATCTGTTTCTGCACCAGCGGCGTCAGGACCCATCCAGGGCAGATGGCGTTGCAGGTGACGCCGGTCTGCGCCAGTTCCAGCGCGGTGGACTTGGTCAGACCGACCAGGCCGTGTTTGGCGGCGACGTAGGCCGACTTGCCGGCCGATGCCACCAGTCCATGCGTGGAAGCGAGGTTGATGATGCGGCCCCACTTCTGCTTCTTCATGTGATGAATGGCGTGGCGCGATGTGTGGAAGGCCGAGGTCAGATTGATGGCGATGATCGCATCCCATTTCTCAGGCGGGAAATCTTCGACGTTGGCCACGTGCTGGATGCCCGCGTTATTGACCAGCACATCGACGCCGCCAAAGCGCGCGGTGGCGTAAGCGAACATGTCTTCGATCTGTTCCGGCTTGCTCATGTCGGCGCCATGATAGGCGCATTGCACGTTGAATTCCTTGGCCACGTCGGCCTGCAGTTTCTCGATTTCGGCCGCGTCGCCGAAGCCGTTGAATACGATGTTGGCGCCTTCGGCCGCCAGCGAGCGGGCGATGCCCAGGCCGATGCCGGAGGTGGAGCCGGTTACCAGGGCGGTCTTGCCACTCAGGGTGGAACTAGTCATAGCGTGTCCTCTGCAATCAAAGTTGTCTGGTGGGTTACACTTCACAAGATTTTAAGCGTAAGCCAAGGTAGAATGTAGCCCAAAAAGTAACACCGTGCGAGGGATTGAAGAATGATTGAAGCAAAAATAAAGTCTGTTCAGTGTTTCTCCCTATCGGGCCTGCACCAGATGGCTTACAAGGAATGGGGCGAGGCGGATAATCCCAATGTGCTGGTGTGTGTGCATGGCGTAACGCGCGTGTCGGACGACTTCGATAACCTGGCGCGTGCCCTGTGCAAGGATTACCGCGTGATCTGCCCGGATGTGGTGGGCCGCGGCCGTTCCGGCAAGCTGCGCAACCCGCAGTTGTACCGCATTCCGCAATACGTGAGCGATATGGTGACCCTGCTGGCGCGCGTGCTGGCCAATGGCGAGCGCCAGACCGTCGACTGGTTCGGCACCTCGATGGGCGGCCTGATCGGCATGGGCCTGGCCTCATTGCCGGATAGCCCGGTCGCAAAGCTTGTGTTGAATGACATCGGCCCCACTTTGGACGCCGTGGCTGTGCAGCGCATCGGCGACTACATCGGCCAGGAAGTACGCTTCCCGACTTTCGAGATCGGCGCCAAGTTCGTGCGCGACGTCTCGACCACCTTCGGCGAACATACCGACGCCGAATGGCATAAACTGGCCGCCGACGTGCTACGCCAGGAAAAGGAAGGCTACTGGGTGCGCCACTACGATATGGGCCTGGCCCTGCCGTTCCAGTCGGTGACGCCGGAATCGGCCAAGTCCGACGAAGCCATGCTGTGGGCCGCCTACGATGCCATCAAGTGCCCGACACTGCTGGTGCGCGGCGCCAATTCCGACCTGCTGTCGCGCGAGACAGCACTGAGCATGACCCAGCGCGGCCCCAAGGCCAAGCTGATTGAAATTCCCGGTGTCGGCCACGCGCCGACGTTCCTGCATGACGACCAGATCGCCATCGCCAAGGATTTTTTGTTGAACCACTGAAGAGAACCATGGAAATCAAACGCTTTCACGTAGGTAAACGCCTGTCCGAAATCGCCGTCCACCAC
>NZ_JBFRDW010000362.1:0-6033 GCF_052113985.1 Pseudoduganella sp. RAF53_2
CTTCAGCGAAATGCCCAGCGCGGCAAGGATGAAGGAGAATTCACCAATCTGCGCCAGGCTGGCCGATACCATCAACGCCGTCTTGGCCGGATAGCGCAGCAGCACCACCAGCAGAAAGGCGGCCAGCGATTTGCCGAACACGATGATCGCGATCACTGCCAGCACTTGCAGCGGTTCTTCGGTCAGGATCGATGGTTCGAACAGCATGCCGACCGACACGAAGAACAGCACCGCAAACGCATCGCGCAGCGGCAGCGATTCGTTCGCCGCGCGATGGCTCAGCTCCGATTCACGCAGCACCATGCCCGCGAAGAAGGCGCCCAGCGCGAAGGAGATGCCGAACAATTTGGTCGCCGCGTAGGCGATGCCGACAGCGGCTGCGATCACGCACAGGGTGAACAGCTCACGCGAATTGGTGCGGGCAACTTGCCAGAGAATCCAGGGGAAGAGTTTGCGTCCCACCAGCAGCATGAAGCCGATGAAGATAGCGACCTGGCCAAGCGTGATGCCCAGCGTCGCCAGCAGGCTGCGCGACGCCTCCGCGGTGGCATGCGCATCGGCTGAAGCGGCGCCGTGTGCTCCCGCTGGGTCGCCGCCCAGAGAACCTGCCAGTGGCGGCAGCAGCACCAGCACGATCACGGTAACCAGATCTTCCACCACCAGCCAGCCGACGGCGATGCGGCCATTGAAGGAATCGAGAATGCCGCGTTCTTCCAGCGCCCGCAGCAGCACGACGGTGGATGCGACGGACAGCGCCAGGCCGAAGACCAATCCGCCGCCAAGGCTCCAGCCCCACCAATGCGCCAGGCCCATGCCCATCGCGGTGGCGGCGGCGATTTGCAGTACGGCGCCGGGAAGCGCGATCTTGCGCACCTCCCACAGATCATCCAGGGAAAAGTGCAGGCCCACGCCGAACATCATCAGCATGACGCCGATTTCGGCCAGCTGACCGGCCAGCGCGGCATCCGCTACGAAGCCCGGTGTGGCGGGTCCGATGAGAATGCCCGCTGCGAGGTAGCCCACGAGGGCCGGCAGTCTGAGACGGGTTGCAATGAAACCGAAAACCAGGCCGAAGCCCAGTGCGGCGGCGATTGTTGTGATCAGGCTGACGTCGTGGGGCATCCTTCTCCCTTTACAACTTGCGTACGACGACGCTGCCGATGGAGTAGCCTGCACCGAAGGAGCAGATCACACCGTAAGCGCCGGCTGGCAAATCTTCAGAATATTTGTGGAAAGCGATGATGGAACCGGCCGAAGAAGTATTCGCGTAAGAATCCAGAATCACCGGCGCTTCCTGCGGCTCCGCGTCGCGGCCCAGAATCATGCGCGAGATCAGCTGGTTCATGTTCAGGTTCGCCTGGTGCAGCCAGTAGCGGCTGACCTGCTCGATCTGCAGGCCGGCGTTGGCGATCGAAGACTTGATCATTTCAGCGGCCATCGGGCACACATCCTTGAACACCTTGCGGCCCTGCTGGCGGAACAGCTTGTCGGCCTTGCCGACGCCGTTTTCGTCAAAGCGGTTCATGAAGCCGAAGTTGTTGCGGATGTTGTTGGAGAAGCTGGTCTTCAGCTTCGTATCCAGGATTTCCCACTGATGCTTGGAAGTCGCGGTGTCCTTCGCCTCGATCACGACAGCGGTGCAGGCATCACCGAAGATGAAATGCGAATCGCGGTCGCGCCAGTTCAGGTGGGCACTGGTGATTTCCGGATTCACCATCAGCACAGCGCGCGCCTGGCCGCTCTGCACGGCCGCCACGGCGGTCTGGATGCCGAAGGTGGCGGAGGAGCAGGCCACGTTCATGTCGAAGCCGTAACCGTCGATGCCCAGCGCGTTCTGCACTTCCACCGCCATTGCCGGATATGGGCGCTGCATGTTCGAGCAAGCCACCAGCACCATGTCGATATCGGCAGCGGTACGGCCGGCGCGGTCCAGCGCCTGCTGGGCAGCCTTTACGCAGATCTCGGCCTGCAGCGACAGCTCGTCATCACCGCGTTCTGGAATGCGCGGCACCATGCGCTTCGGATCGATCACGCCTTCCTTTTCCATCACGTAGCGCGCCTTGATGCCGGAAGCTTTCTCGATAAAGGCTTCGCTGGACGGTTCCAGCGCGGTGACGGTGCCTGCTGCGATGGCGTCGGCATTGTCGGCGTTGAACTGCTCGACGTAGGCGTTGAAGCACTCGACCAGCTCCGCGTTGGACACGGAGTAGGGCGGGGTGAAAAGACCGGTTCCGCTGATGACGGCTTGTTTCATGATTAAGCTTTCTGTTTTTATAAGTGGAGCCATCTGGCTGTTAAGTGGCTTGATTTTACAGCAAGCTGCAATGAAAAACGGCGCCCGAAGGCGCCGTCTCGTAGAGGGAAGGCTCTTACTTGCTGTTCTGGGCGACCAGCTTGGTTTCTTCCTTGGCCAGGTGCACCGGCAAGCCTTGCAGGTGGTTCAGCGCCTGTTTCAGCTGGAAGTCCTCGTTGCCGCCGTATTCCAGCGGCTTGCGCTTCTTCTCCTGGGCGATGATGCGGATCTGCTCCTCCAGCTCGTCGCGCGGCTTCTGCTTGGCTTCCTGTTCGCGGTCGTTGGTCAGGTGCTTGGTCAGGTCCGCCTCGCGCATGCGCAGGGCGTTCAGGCCGTCGCCGTCCTCGTTCTCGTCCACTTGCAGGTCAGGCGTGATGCCCTTGGCCTGGATCGAGCGGCCATGCGGCGTGTAGTAGCGGGCCGTGGTCAGTTTGACGGCGGTATCGGCAGTCAGCTGGCGGATGGTTTGCACCGAACCCTTGCCGAAGGTCTGGGAACCGATGATGGTGGCGCGTTTGTAATCCTGCAGTGCACCGGCCACGATTTCCGAAGCGGAAGCGGAACCAGTGTTGACCAGCACGGCCATCGGCACATGCTTTACCGCGTCCGGCAGCTTGGCCAGCACATCGCTGTCGCCGCGCATGGCGTAATACTCGGCGCGGCCGTAATAGATCTGCTTGGAATCCGGCAGCTGGCCGTTGGTCGATACGATCGGCGCATCCTTCGGCAGGAAGGCCGCAGCCACGCCGATGGCGCCTTGCAGAACACCGCCCGGATCATTGCGCAGGTCGAGGATCAGGCCTTTCAGGTTCGGGTCCTGCTTGTACAGCTCCGTGATCTTGGCGGCCATGTCGTCCACGGTCGGTTCCTGGAACTGCGAAATACGCAGCCACGCGTAGCCCGGTTCGATCATTTTGCCCTTAACGCTTTTCTGGTGGATCTCTTCGCGGGCAATCGTGAAGGTGAGCGGATCGGGCTCGTCCTTGCGCAGAATGGTCAGCGTGACCTTGCTGTTCGGCTCACCGCGCATTTTCTTGATCGATTCATCCAGGGTCATGCCCTTGAGCGGGGTCGAGTCGAGGCGGGTAATCAGGTCGCCCGGCTTGATACCGGCGCGGTAGGCAGGTGAATCCTCGATGGGCGCCACGATCTTGATGTAGCCATCGTCGCCCGGACCGATCTCGATGCCGAGGCCGACGAACTTGCCCTGCGAGCCTTCGCGCAGCTCGGCATAGGCTTTCTTGTCAAGATAAGCAGAGTGCGGGTCGAGCGAAGCCACCATGCCGGAAATCGCTTCCTCCAGCAGCTTCTTGTCTTCCACCGATTCGACATAGTCCGACTTGATCAGGCCGTAGACATCAGCCAGCTGGCGAAGCTCTTCGAGCGGCAGGCCCGGATCGACCTGCTTTTGCGCCATCGCGGAGAATTGAAGGGAAACGGCGATGCCCGCCACCACACCCAGGCCGATCAGCCCGGTGTTCTTGAGTTTCTTGCCCATGTATCACCTGTCCGAGGTACGGCGGAAAACGCCCGCCATGCGGCCCAGTATAAACCTGATTTTCAGCAAGCGTAGCTGCTAGTGCGTAATTGGAGGCGCCTTTACCACGCTTTACAGCCAGCCGTGATTTGGCTGCCAATATTGCGCTGTATTGCTAAATTGTTTGGCTTGTTTAGCCTGTTTTTACTTCGGTAAGTAATTGTAAGAAAACCAGCCGGGGCTGAAACCGCGTCCTACACTGGGTCTGTATTTCTCTCTACCCTGAAGTGGTTTGCGCCTGCACCCTCCCGTGCAGGCTTTTTTTTACCTGGAGATTCGATGAACTGCAAAGCTGGTGCGCTCGGCCTGATGGCGGCGCTCATGATTGGTATCGCGGCGCCTGTGATCGCTGTGCCCCTGATGGACATGAAGGCCGAGGATCTGGTGCCCATGGCTTCCGAGTTCCGCAAGGAGCTGAACCTGAATACCAACCAGCAGACCCTGTGGTCCCAGGTCGAGGGCAAGAGCAAGGCCCTGCTGCGCGAGCGCAAGGCGCGCCGCGAGAAGCTGGAAGCGTCGGTCAAGGATAAGCTGGCGGGCAAGGATGTCGAGTTGCGCGATATGACTGGCGCGATGGATGCCGAAAGCACCACCACGGCCACCGAGGACAAACAGCTGCGCGAATGGTGGCTGACCGTCAACGATGCGCTGGATGAGAATCAGCGCCGCCAGGTGGCTGCCTTCATCGGCGAAGTCATGGTGCGCAAGGAAGATGGTCCGGGGCATGCGCCGTCGGGTGAGCGTCCCGCAGGCGAAGAGGGCGGCGGACGCCGTCACCGCGGCATGGGCGGCGGCATGAACGCCGGTGGCACCGGGGGGCCCGGTCATTAATGGCAGCGTCGGTGTCTTACCAATAACGTAGGGCGGATCATCGATCCGCCGTCCCGGCACAGCCCGAAACCTGAAAAGTAAATTAAAGTAAAAAACCGCCCCCTCATCCGCACGCCGCAGCTGGCCAAGCTTACAATGCCAGCGCGGCAATCCGCCGAACCGTGTCAGCCTCCCGCCCGCACGGTATTTCCAGACTGATCATGAGCAAATTCGTCCCTATCGCCCTCGCCATGCTGGGCGCGGCTGGCGCTGTGTCGGCGCAATCGCAAGACCAGCAACCAACACCACCTTCCGCCGAAAAACCCGCGCTGGGTCCCGACGGCAAAGTCGTGCCGCAAGTGCTGGTCAACGGCGRCCGTCCGAGCGATATGGAAGAACGCCGCATGTCCACGGCAGGCAAGCAGGTGTACGGCCGCGAAGAACTGGACCGCAACGGCGACACCAATCTGGGCGACGTGCTCAAGCGCCTGCCGGGTGTGACCATCGGTGGCGGCCGCCCGGGACGCGGCGGCGACGTGCGCATGCGCGGCCTGGGCAGCGGCTATACGCAAGTCCTGCTGAATGGCGAACGTCCACCGGCCGGGTTCTCGATGGAATCGATCTCGCCCGACCAGGTCGAGCGCATCGAAGTGATGCGCGGCCCGATCGCGGAACACAGCACGCGCGCCATCGCCGGCACCATCAACATCATTCTGCGCGAAGGCTACCAGCAGCGCGACATCCAGGTGAAGACGGGCGACACCATCGAGCAGGGCCGCCATTCGCCCAACGTGTCCGTGACGTTGCCTGGCAAGACCGGCAATCTGACCTATACGATTTCGGGCATGCTGAACATCACGCGCCAGCACGACAGCACTTTCACCCACAATGAAGATGTGCGCGACGATGGCTTCATTACCAAGGATCAGGAAGTTCACGACGAAAGCTCGGGCACCAGCAAGAACGTGCACTTCACGCCGCGCTTCTCGTGGAAGTTCGACAGCGGCGACACGCTGAACTTCCAGYCCTTCCTGATGCACAGCAGCCGCCACGGCGGCCTGAACAGCTTACTGGACCAGGGCACCGGCATCATCGCGCCGGAATACGTCACGGCCGACCAGCAGTCGCATAACACCAGCACTTTCCTGCGCGGCTTCGGCAATTGGGTGCACAAGCTGCAGGGCGCAGCCAAGCTGGATGTGAAGTTCGGCTTCGGCCTCGGCAAGAGCGATGCCGATTCGCTGCGCAATCAGTACGATGCGAACGGCAATCTGTCCGACCGCTTCACCGACACCGACAAGACGCGCGACCATAGCGTCAACACCGGCGGCAAATACAGCTCGCCGCTGGGCGGCGGCCACCTGCTGGCGGCCGGCTGGGACCTGGAGGCCAG